>NZ_AZRN01000004.1 GCF_002895565.1 Petrotoga mexicana DSM 14811 | reverse complement strand
GGGGCGAAGGGGCGCTAAACCTGATTAAATATAACTTACAACAATAGAAATCTTCCAAAAATTTGTGGATTCTAAAGAAAAAATAAAACAACAAAAGGGGTTTTCGGTTATGAAATATGTTTTAGTCCTCGATGTAGGAACGACAAACATGAAAGTAGCAATTGTAAACGAAAAAGGTGACATTATCTCTCAAGAAGTCAAAAAGATAAATTTAATTCAGTCCGCGGAAGGGGCAGCAGAACACGATCCTCAAGAATTGTGGGCAAACTTTTTGGATATATCAAAGAAGATAATCACAAACTTCGAAGGTGATATTTCATTATTAATTTTTTCTGGGTACCAATTCGGTTTTCTACCGATAGATAAAAAAGGAAATCCTTTGATGAATATGGTAACACTCTTAGACACAAGATCACAGAACATAATGAATGAAGTTGAAGAAAGATTTTCCTTTGAAGAAATATACCAAAAGACTGGTTGCCCACCTGCTTTTAATTATACAATAGCCAGAATATTGTGGCTGAAAAAAGAAAAGCCAGAAATTTTTGCCAAAACCTATAAATTCTTGGACATCAAAAGCTTCTTCACATTCAAATTAACAGGTAAGTGTTACACAGAACCAAGTTTAGCTTCTGTTACACAACTTTTGGATATAAAAACGCAAAAATGGGATGAAGAACTAATAAAAAGATTGGGAATTGATAAAGACCAATTGCCTGATCTTGTTCCTGGGAATGTAATAGTGGATACTGTAAAAAAAGAAATAGCAAAAGAAATGGGCCTTGAAAAAGAAGTTCCTATTATGTTGGGAGTCTATGATGGTGGCGCGATGATTTTAGGAATGGGGGGTTATAAAAAAAGCGCTGTATGTAATTTAGGTACCACTGCAATGTTTAGAAGCGCGTATAATGAGCCATTACTTGATAAAACAGGGCAGTACAGGCTTCAAACCTATGCTCTATTACCTGGTATGTGGGCTATAGGAGGAGCGGTGAACAACGCAGGTGTAGTTTTGGAATGGTTTAGAAATAATATATCTAACGGAATGAGTTATGATCAAATAAACGAGGAGGCTTCGAAAGTTAAAGCGGGTTCCGAAGGCCTTATTTGCTTTCCATTTCTAACAGGAGAAAGAGACCCAAGGATAGGCAGTTTATCTACGGGCAGTTTTTTTGGATTAAAAACTTTTCACAACTTAAGTCACATGGCAAGATCTATATATGAAGGTGTAGGCTATGGACTGAATATGATAAAAACAGCCTTAGAAGAAAATAACGTCAATTTAAAAAGATTGACAGTGGGTGGTTCAGGCAGCAAAAGCGATGTGTGGATTCAAATTTTAGCTGATATATTCAACATCCCTGTAACCAAATCTAAGACTGAAAATGCAACATTGATAGGTGAATCGATGGTAGCTTTTTCACAATTGGGAGTTTACAAGGATATTGAGCAAGCTGGGGAAGTTATGATAAAGTTGGGAAAGAGCTTTGAACCCCAAACCTCTTCAGTTAAAACATATGAAGGTTATTATAATTTTTTTGTAAAAATGATCCAAAACTATCGGGATATGTATAACTTACATACCCAATTGATCAATTCTTTAGGTGAAGAAGAAAAATGGCAATAAAATTCAGAGAAGCAAAAATAGAAGATTATGATCAGATGTATAGATTATGGGGAACAACAGAAGGCATGGGTTTAAGCAACTCTGATACAAAAGAAAATATTGAAAGATTTTTGAAGAAAAACCCAGGTTTAAATTATATATGTGAAGATGATGGAAAAATTATTGGTACAATCCTATGTGGCGAAGATGGAAGAAGAGGATATCTCTACCATCTTGCGGTTGATAAAAAGTATAGAAGAAATGGTATAGGGGAAAAATTGGTGAACTTGGTTTTAAACAGTTTAAAAGAAAAAAGTATTATAAAATGTCATTTATTTGTTTATTGTGAAAACAAAATTGGCAAGACATTTTGGGAAAAAACAGGGTGGTACAAACGCGATGAGTTACTGATTTATTCAAAAGATATTAAATAAATCAGGGGTTACTATTGATCGCAGGTTTTCTCAAAAATAAACTATTTGCCTTTTCGGCCATGAATATCATAAGAAAGGTTAATATGGTTAAATATATGGGGTATAACCTTATATCGAAATATTCTTGCAAAAATCCGAACAAAGGTGGCATAAGAGTTATTCCAAGATATGCAGAAGCCATCTGTACTCCTATAATTGAATGTGAAACATCCTTGCCAAAATTAGTTGGTGTTGAATGTATCAAACTTGGATATATCGGTGCACAACCTAAACCCATGAGAATAAGGCCTATAAATGCCGTATAATTGCTAAAAGGAAGAATCAATAGTAACAACCCTAGAATGATGATCCCTTGCCCCAAACGTATCATATTTTTATTATTCATTTTGAAAGTTATAAATCCAGATATAAACCTTCCTATTGTAATTCCGAAATAAAATGAAGCAGCCCATTTGGCCGCTGTTTCAGCAGCTATACCTCTATTTAGAACTAAATAACTTGCCGCCCACAAACCAGTGGTTGCCTCTAAAGCACAATAAGAGAAAAAAGCGATCATAATAGACATTGCCCCGGGTAAAGTAACAACCTCTTTTAAAGAATAATTTTTATATTTTTCTTCTTTGACTTTGTTATCTGTTTTCTTCTCTTTCCACAGCGGCAAAGTAAAAAACAGTACTGAGGTTAGAACAATTTGAATTAACGAAATAGTAAAATATCCTGAATTCCATTTAAAACCCTTAGTCAACAATATTCCCATAATATATGGTCCAATTGTGGCTCCAACTCCCCAAAAGCAATGTAACCAGTTCATATGTCTAGCTTTGTAATGCAGGGCGACAAAATTGTTAAGTGCTGCATCAACACTTCCTGCACCTAAACCGTAAGGTATCCCCCACAAACACAAATGCCAAAAAGAAGTTGATATAGAAAAACCAAACAATGCTATAGCAGTCATTCCAACGCTTATGGCGGTTAGTTTCCCAGTACCAAGTTTATGAATAAACTTACCGCTGAACAAAGTTGAAACAATAGTTCCTCCAGAGATAATCATTGATAAAATTCCTGCATACGATACAGGTACGTTTAATGTTTCATACATGCTTGGCCAGGCTGACCCTAAAAGAGCATCTGGCAATCCGAGACTGATGAATGAAATATAGATAATCACTAGTAAGATAGAATACATATTAAAATCTCTCCGTTGATTTAAAATTTGATTAAGTTCGAATTATAGTATAAATATTTTTGTTGATTGATTAGATTTACACCTTGAAAATTAATTACTGCATCTTAGTTGAAATTATATTATAGCTATAAAAATATATTGTTTAACTTTTTTTGGTACTAAGGAATTGTAAGTTAGTGCAAAGAAACCATGAAAACACTCAGTGAATTACTTATATAAACCATATGCTTTATTTACATTTTGAATGTAGAGAATGCCTTTTCCAGGCTCATCTATTTTTAGTTCTTTCCTTATTGAAGATACAATAGCCTCAGTCTTATCTTTTTCTGAAAGAATCAGTACAATTTCTTTTTCAGGCTCAATATTCATAGAAAACAGCTTACTGGTTTCATGAATTCCTGATCCTCGTCCCTTAATTATAGTCCCACCTTTAGATCCCGCCTTTGTTGCCGCATCAATCACATACTCTGCCTTACCCATATCCACAATTACAGTTATCGCATCATACATATTATCATCTACACCTCTTCTTTCTTTTAAATTATCACTTTTATAACCTCCGATTCCTACTAACAAGCGAACAGAAGTGGTAAATGCTATACCATGGCCGGGTTTTTCAAAATTAATTTCGTCATGTAATTTTTCAAGGACCTGATCTGCCGTCTTTTTGTTGGCAACCATTAATACAATTTCTTTTCTTATATCGGATAGACCTAAAAAATCTAAAATTCGATTGTTTACAGTTCCTTTTCCAAGCAGAACCGTTCCATTGGAAATGCCATAATTCTTAGCTATTTGCAACAGTTTGCTTCCCAATCCGAAATTTATAATTATGCAGATTTGTTCAACGTCAATCATTTTAAAACTACTCATCACTATATTCAATTCCTCCGTTTTTTGATTTTACCTTAAAAATGAAGCCTAATATTTGTAAAGCAATTAATGGTGCCAATGCAACCATTGCAATCATTCCAAATCCATCTACTAATACATTTGCTCCTTCAGCAGCTTCAGCAGCGCCTCGAGTAAAAGCTAATATAAAGGTGATCGTCATTGGACCTGCTGCGACGCCTCCTGAATCAAAGGCAATTCCAACAAAGAGCTTCGGAACAAAATAGCTCATCACCAACGAAATCACATAGCCTGGCAGGAGATAATGCCACAATTGTATACCTGGGACAAGTATTCTTACCATAGATAATGCAGTTGCGGTACCAACGGCTATAGCAAGTGGGATTAATACTACTTTTCTTTTAATATACCCGCTTGTAACATCTTCTATTTGATGTATTAGCACATAAACAGATGGCTCTGCGAGTACCGTAGCAAATCCCAAAAAGAAACCAACAATAACAAGATAAACTTTATTTTCTAAGGTTGCCACACCGTAACCGATGGCAACACCCATTTCCATAAAACCTCCATTAACTCCTACTAAAAACAAAACAAATCCTATAAATGCAAATACCAGCCCCATGACAATTTTTCTAATGGTTTTCCTTGATAATTTGAAAGAAAATATTTGAAAAACAAGAAAAATTATCACGATAGGGAGCAGAGCCAGAATAACTTCTATGGTTGTCGGAGCTATTTGTTGAATAAAAGGGCTAAAAATTGAGGTAAATATTGGATCATTGTATTCAAGGCTGACTGTACTTGCATCGGTTTTTGAAATTATACTCATAATCATAACGGTCATGATAGCACCTGTGGATGCAATTCCAACTAAACCAAAACTATCTTCTTCAGAGGCTTTGCTATCGCTTTTCATTGCGGAAACACTATGGGCGAGAGCTAAGATAAAAGGAATCGTCATTGCTCCTGTTGTTGATCCGGAAGCGTCAAAAGATATTGCTAAAAATTCTCGGGATGTAAAAAGGGCAAGTATGAAAATAATCGAATATAAAATAGTAAATACTTTATTTATTGGAATGTTATAGAGGATTCTTACAAAACCTAAAGAAAGCATAGTTCCAACACCGATTGATGCTATAACAACAATACTTTCCTTTGAAATTACACTAGATGTAACGAAATCAACTTGACTCGCAAGAATACGTAGAGATGGTTCGGCAATTGAAACGAAAAATCCAACTATGAATATAGCAATGACAACTATCCATAGTTTATTCGTTTTTATTATAGTTGACCCGAAAGAGTTACCAATGGGACTAATCCCAATATCAACGCCACATAAAAAAATAGCTAAACCAAGGATAATCAACACGGCACCAATAAAAAACCTTATGATCAAAGAGACATCAAGGGGTGCGATAGTAAAATTTAAAATAATTACTGTAACTATAATTGGCAAAACAGAGGATAGTACCTCTTTAAGTTTAAAAAACAACAAATTCAACTACATCTCATCCTTTTCGATTTTTATTATAAAATATAATTTTGCAAAAACCTGAGAATAGTCTCAAAAATTCTAGTAACTTCCTATTATTAGTTAAGCCAAGTTTTTATTTTTTGCTTGTATTATACAGTTTTAGTGATTTGATGAGATTTAATCTAAATTCTAATAATGCCTATTGTTAAAACGCATTCCATAAAAACACGAAAATGAATATACAGCCCCACGCATTTCCTGTGATTTCTCTTACTATCAGCATACCATAAATAATAAAAATTACAGTTAACAATTGGTATCCAAATCAATTTTTAGTAGCTTATGTCTTTTGGACCAGTAAGTATCCATAGATCTTTGCTTTGTCCGAAAACTTTTTCAAACACATTGACAAAATTTGATATGATGTATATAATAGTATCATATCAAATAATTTTGATATGAGGTGATATCTTGGCAACTGTTTATGAGAAACAAGCAAAAGTATTTAAAGCGTTTTGCGATGAAACACGTCTGCGAATACTTCAACTACTTCGTAGCGGTGAAAAATGCGCTTGTGTTTTGCAAGAACAGTTGAATTTGGGACAGTCGGGACTTTCCTACCACATGAAGATTCTGGTTGAATCAGGTGTTGTTGAGAGCAGAAAGGAAGGAAAATGGACATACTACACAATTAGTGAGAAGGGCAGTGCCTATGCGGCTACGTTGCTCAAAAGGTTGACAACCCCTAAAGCAGTTAAAGAAGGAAACAATTGCTGCAAAACCCAGCCATCTAATAATAATTTTAAAACAGAAAAACACATCAAAATTATTTAGTATTTACGTTATTTTATTGAAAGAGGTTCAGGCACAGTTTGGATGGAGGAGTTATCTCTTATACCAAGATCTTAGTAGTCGAAGAGGTCCTATAGATTTTACAAAAATCAAACAGTATTTGAAGGGTGGTTATATGGAAAAAAACAAAAGTGCAGGGATCAGTTTTTTTGAAAAATATCTCACGGTGTGGGTTATCTTGTGCATGATTGTAGGTGTACTGATCGGTAGATTCCTCCCTGAAATTCCTGCGTTTCTAGGACGCTTCAAGTATGCCAATGTATCCATTCCGATTGCCATACTAATCTGGCTCATGATCTATCCCATGATGCTGAAGGTCGATTTTCAAAGTATTAAAAACGTGGGCAAAAATCCAAAGGGGCTATTTGTGACATGGGTGATAAACTGGCTCATTAAGCCTTTCACTATGTTCGGAATTGCGTGGCTGTTTTTCTTTGTGATTTTCAAAGCACTTATCCCTGCGGAGCTAGCTAAGGAGTATCTGGCTGGTGCCATACTTTTGGGAGCTGCTCCATGTACTGCAATGGTGTTCGTATGGAGCTATCTGACAAATGGAAATGCCGCGTATACAATAGTGCAGGTTGCAACTAATGACCTGATTATCCTTGTAGCTTACACTCCGATCGTAAGATTTCTCCTTGGTGTAGGAGGCATATCTATACCATGGGATACGTTGATTCTCTCGGTAATTTTGTTCGTTGTCATTCCCCTTGTAGGTGGAGTAATAACTAGGAACTATATTACCCGCAAGCATGGCCTGGAATATCTTCAGAACCAATTTATTCCGAAATTTGGAAATGTCACGACCATTGGACTTCTTTTGACATTAGTCATCATTTTTTCATTCCAGGGGGATGTTATTCTCAATAATCCTTTACACATAATTTTGATTGCAATACCCCTGATCATGCAGACATTCCTTGTTTTTTTCATTGCTTATTTTTCAAGTAAGGTATTAAAGCTGCCGCATGATATTGCGGCACCAGCCAGTATGATCGGTGCGTCAAATTTCTTTGAACTTGCTGTTGCTGTTGCAATCTCTCTTTTTGGCACACTAAGTCCTGCCGCCCTTGCTACAATTGTTGGTGTTTTAACTGAGGTGCCGGTTATGTTGATGCTAGTAAACATTGCAAATAATACAAAAAAATGGTTCAAGCATGCATAAACCAGAGGGTACTTTACATGCCTTCCTAACTCTAGCATGAAGTATATTACCGAAAGGGAAGTTACCTATTGATTAAACGAACCAATCTCTATCAGATTACTCTCTGAATCAGCAATATAAGAAGTTCGTTGCCTCCCAAAGGACGGTAGCTGGTTCACAAATTGCATCAAATAAAATCATGTTTTTTGAGCTAAAGTTTTTCCTTGAGTTTGGCAATTACAAAATGGCTGGCATTTTAAAGCCAGCACGCATAAATTTGTGCGCCGGCATGTGCGAGCGATGAAAGTCTGCTGTGGGCCAACTGTGGCTCCCCTCTAGGGCGTTAGCTGGTTAGTTCCATATCGAATGGCTCCATTTTTTCCTTGTCTCCTTTCAAAAAGAGTCAAGGATATGATATCATTTGTTTGCAGTGTTGTGCAAACAAAGATCTTTTCAAAAAAGAGATTTTTGTTTTCGGGGAGTTTGAGGGGGGGTTACCCCCTCAAAGACCCGAATTATGATCTAACCAATCTTTTTTCACAGATATTTTATATGGTCTAGCATTCTTTAACATCGATTTTAAGCGCTTTCAAAATTATTGAAAGTGCTAAGTCTAAATAAGGGGGGAGTTACAGTTATGGATAAAGCTTACGAATGGGTACCATTTTACGAGGCACTTGCCGATAAACTACTGGAATATAACGACAAGCGAAGTGAATTATTCGAATTAATGAAAAACCTTGCATCGCATCAACCACTAATGAAGTATTTTCACTTTGAACGTGAAGAATTGTGGGGACCCCGTAATCATAGAATCGATCCGTTTTCCGTGGTGGGTGTTTTGAACCGTAAGATAACGAATGAAAACCGCATAAAGTTGGCTAAGGTTTTTGCTAACACATTTAGAGTAACGTTGCCTGTGCCTACGAATTTTAATGGAATCCCTACTCTTAACAACATCAAATCTTTCTTTGGGGATGAAATAGACGAATTGTGGGATTTGTTTGTTTCGGCTATAAAATCCGCTGAAGTAAACACATTCACCGATGAGTTTAAAAGTGCTTTTGAAAAAGCTATTGCGAGTAAGGGCAACGGTCTTGCTTCTATCACGATAGGATTGTTCTGGATTAGGCCCAATGTCTTTATGCCTTTGGATACCCATTCACGAAAGTTTATTTCTGAATATTACGGAATAACGGTTCCAAAGGAGAATTGTAGCGGTGATGATTATGTGGAATTTCTGAATACCTTGAAGAATAAAATCAATGAAGACTCGCCTAATCTAACGTTTCCGGAGTTGTCGTATAATGCATGGAGTGAGGAAAGTAAAAATCCTCAGGCAGAATTAACTGAGTCGATAACATATAATCAACGCACAATGCAGGGCGAGGCGACCTCAAAGGATGGAATATGGGCAAAAAATAAAAATATAATTCTCTATGGACCGCCAGGAACGGGAAAAACCTATAGTACCATACAATATGCTGTTGCTATTATCGAGGATAAGCCACTCTCCGAAGTGAAATCTGAAGATTACCAAGAAGTGTTTAAACGCTATTTAAAGTATAAAGATGCCGGACTAATAGCTTTTGTTACGTTTCATCAGTCGTTCAGCTATGAGGAGTTTATTGAGGGGATACGGCCTGTAGTATCTTCGGATGAAAATGGGGAATCTACAGGGGGGATTGAATACGTGATACAAGACGGGGTTTTCAAATTATTTTGCAATAAAGCAGGAACACCTATAAGAGCGGATGACACAAGCTTTGATCTGGGCATTGGTAAAAACCCCACAGTTTGGAAGGTTACTCTTAAAGGTGCTGGAGACAATCAAATTCGAACTGAATGTATGGAGAATGGTCATATTCGTATCGGGTGGGATGGTTACGGCGAAATCACATCTGATGCTACTGATTATACGCAATACGATGATAACCCCATTCTCAATGCTTTTTACAACAAGATGCAAATTGGCGATATTGTTATGTCTTGCTATTCGAGTAGAACAATCGACGCTATTGGTGTTATTACTGGCGAGCCAGAATGGCATGATGAGTATTCTGAGTACAAAAGGTTGCGAAAGGTGAAATGGCTTGTAAAAGGTATTAATGAAGATATCGTTGATTTCAATGCTGGAAAAATCTTGAATGGTTTATCTGTAGCTAAGTTATCAGTTTCAGCAACAGACGCTGTGCAAATACTTAGGAAGGTAAACCCTAAACTGTTTGATCAGAACGTAAAAATTCCAAATCGTGTCTTTATTATTGATGAAATCAATCGAGGGAATATCTCAAAAATTTTTGGGGAATTGATTACACTCATCGAGCCTTCAAAGCGTATCGGAGCTTTTGAAGAGCTACGTGCTACACTACCTTACTCTCGCCAGGATTTTGGTGTACCAGACAACGTCTTCATAATAGGTACAATGAACACAGCCGATCGTTCTATTGCAATGATAGACACTGCTTTACGTCGTCGGTTTGAATTCGTCGAAATGAAGCCTGATACTGATATACTTAAAGGTGTCCGGGTTAAGAATATCGATATTTCAAACATGCTTGACATCATAAACAAGCGTATAATAGTATTGCTCGATCGTGAACACACCATAGGGCATTCCTATTTGTTGCCGCTCAAAACAGACCCGACAATTGAAACCCTTGCCGCGATTTTTAAAAAAAGAATAATTCCTTTATTACAAGAGTATTTCTACGACGATTATGAGAAAATTCAGCTTGTGTTGGGTGACAATCAGAAGACTGATGATACTCCCCGATTTATCGTGAAAAAGAGAGCTGATAATAAGCTGTTTGGAAACACAGATGTTGATTTTCCGGAATATTACGTGATCAACAGCGAAGCTTTTTCAGGGATTGAAGCCTATGAATTCCTACACTAAAACCTATACTGTAACGGAATATGGTGGGTTTACGCGTGGTATAAAGTCTTACGATTATCAGGCGTTGCCTAAAAAAACATTTGATGCTCTTGAAGCCTTTATTCTTGCCAACAACACTGATGCAGTCCAACTACTATCTCTTTCTGCTCGACACAGTGTTGGTAAAATTATAACTGCTAAAAATTACGTTGGACTGATTGAGATGTCAGATGGTACAGTCATAGAGATTCTTCCGAAAATCCTAGGGGACGGCATTACCAAGAGCGATACAAAGCGGATTTTTCTTGAGATGTTAAAAACTTTAAAAGACGTGACATTTAAGGACTTAAATGTTTCAAACCTCCAAACCGACCGCTTGAACCTTCTTGAAATATTTATAAAGATGTTCCTTGACGAAGTTACAATACTAACGAAGCAAGGGTTGAAAGCTGCTTACACGCCAGTTGAAGCAAATGAACGGTATTTTAAAGGGAAGCTACTGGCTTCCCAGAATATTAAAAACAATCTAGTTGACAAGGGACGATTTTTTGTTTGCTATGAAGACTTCAATATTAACAGACCTGAGAACCGTCTAATCAAGTCCACTCTCCGATTTTTGCGAAATACTACGAATGATGCGCGTAATCGACAGAATGCCACTAGGTTACTAACTTTCTTTGATGGTGTAGAATATTCCACAAATATTGATTCTGACTTCTCAAAATGTTTTCTTGATCGTAGTATGTCTCACTATAGCAAGGCTCTTTCGTGGTGTCGTGTTTTATTGAAAGGAAACAGTTTCACCGCATTTGCGGGAAATGAGGTTGCAATTGCTCTTCTATTCCCTATGGAAAAGTTGTTCGAAAGTTTTGTTGCTGCAAAATTTCGCAGACATATTGGTAGCGGCGTTATCTTACGGACACAAGATGTCAGATATAGTTTATTTGATACTCCTGTCCGTGCTTTTTCACTTCGTCCTGACATTGTGTTGGAATTTGAAGGACGCATAGTCATTGTTGATACCAAGTGGAAATTACTTTCAGACGATGCCCAAAACATAGGTATTTCACAATCCGATATGTACCAAATGTACGCTTATGGAAAAAAATATAAAGCAAAGAGAATTGTCTTGCTGTATCCTTATTCCGATGCTGTAAATAATACAAATATCAAATATGTTTCCAACGACCATGTAGAGGTTGATATTGAATTCGTTGATCTGAAGAATCCGGATCGCAGTATCACCCAACTATTAGCCAAGTTCAAAATGCCGATCACCGTTTGATATTCTTGAGTTAGACAGTTGAGAAACGATTTTTCAGTACACCAAACGTAAGAAAATGGTTTTGAAATCATAAAACATTTCTTTTTTGATGTAGTGATACTTTTGAAAAACAGAGAAAGTAAAAAACACTTTTTTGCAGTTATTCATGCCTGTTTTAGAATTCTTACGTTTTAGTAACTGTCAAACTCAGGAAAGAGCAAAATGCTGAGTAATCCCTGAATTTTAATATCAATTTTATAACGCTTCCACAGCCCGCAACCAAGATTGAGCTATAAGTGCATGCCCAGCGGGTGATGGATGTACGCCATCAGGCAGCCAAAAGCTAGGTTCCCTTTGTGCTGCTGCCTGAGCAAATATACCGTCTAGTGGTAGAAATATGGCATTGAATTCCCTGGCTAGCTTACGTACGGCATGTATTTTGGGATCTAAGTCTTCTCTCCATTTGGCTTGCTCTTTTGTCACAGGCAAAACAAATGGTTCACATATTATCAGGTTAGCGTTTAGTTGCGTTTTCACTTCTTGCAAAATATAACGATAATCTGACTCAAACTTTTCCACCGACGTTGGGTCGTCGCTGTCATAACGTCGCCAGCAATCATTAATGCCGATGAGTATGGATACCCAAGTAGGCTTTAAGGCTATGCAGTCTCTCATCCAACGTTCTTTTAAATCTTTTACCCTGTTACCGCTTACTCCTTTGTTTATAAACCTAATGTTTTTTGCAGGATGTGCAGCTGATAACCATGATGCCGTTATCATAGGATAACCCAAGCCAAGGTCAGCATCATTGTTATAATCTCGACCTGCGTCAGTTACGCTATCTCCTTGAAACAATACTATTGCGTTGTCTTCTATAAGCATATATATAGAACTCTCCTTTTTCGAATTAATTTTCTTATTATTGTACTACTACAATATTAGCAGAAGAACCTCTTTATCCAAATACATAGCTAACATTCTCTAATATGTCGTCAGTTAATTCAACTTCGTCATCAATGCTACTGACTCAACGTGGTCAGTGTGTGGGAACATATCTACCAGATGAAAATCTGAGATTGTGTAGAGATCGGATAATTCTTTTAAATTGGGTATTAGAGTTTTAGGGTTACATGAGATATAGATAATTTTATTAAATTGCTGAGTTTTTATAAATTTTATAAGATTTGGGTGTAATCCAGCCCTTGGTGGGTCCACAATTATATAATCAGGTTTTTCGGTGCCGCTTTGTCGTTTAACAAAATCTTTTACATCCTCATTTACGAATTCTACGTTGTTTATATTATTTAATATGGCGTTTTGCTTGGCTGCCTCTACCGCTTCTTTTACAATTTCTATCCCGTAAACTTTTTTAGCCTTATTTGCAAGCAATAAGGATATTGTGCCCGTTCCAGAATAAAAGTCATATACAACATCTGAATTTTCTGCATAAGATAACGCAGTTTGGTATAAAACTTCTGCTCCTTTTGTGTTTGTTTGAAAGAAAGAGAAAGGACCAATTTTGAAAGTTAAATCAAAAATTTTTTCGTAAAAATAGTCTCTGCCGTATAATATTTCCATTTCATCTGCTTTGACAACGTTGGCTTTAGATTCAGTCTTACTTTGAATTATGGAGACGATATTTCCTTTTAAGTTAGTATTCAACATTTCTTCTTTCCAGGTTTCTACTTCTTGATAGTAATTATTATCTAAGGAAGTGACCAAGTTTAAAAGTATTTCCCCCGTTTTTAATCCTTTTCTGATTCCCAAATTTCTAAGAAAACCAGAGTGATTTTTGTAATTTCTAAAAGGTATGTTCTTTTTTAAGAAAAATTCTCTTGTTTGCCAAACGATATTATTGAAATCATCATCCACTAACTTACAATCTTTTGTGTAATAGACGTCGAATTTCTTACCTTTTCCTCTTAACCCCAAAACGAGAGGGCCATCTTTATATTCGTTACCAAAAGAGTATTCCATTTTGTTTCTGTATCCATATATATCCACAGAAGGCGTAATACCGTGATAATTATTAGGCTTTATTTGGTATTGATCAAACAACGAAAGAAGGCGGTTCTCTTTTATTTTTAGTTGTTCTTCGTAACTTATATTCAATTTACTACATCCACCACATTTTTCAAAAATAGAACATCTCTTCAATTTTATGACTCCTTTTTTGATAAATAAAAAAATACCCCCGAGCAATTCAATTTTAACACTTTTCGGGGGTAAATGGTTATTTTCTTACTTTAACCTTATTTAAAGAAGAGGGCTAATAACTAACTATACTTTCTTCCATGCCTGCTATTGGGTCTAAATATTTTGTTAAATCATCTTCGGTTCCTGAAACTGCTTCAAAATCATGGTATAAATCAACCTCTTGACTATCAGGATACCATGAAGCGTTCCAGCCTTCTAAACCTGATAAATCGGGTATTTCATATTCGTATGAATTTGCACTTCCCAACCAACCAGAGGATAATACGATATCCCAAGTTATCGTCCAATCAGGTTTTGCTAAAAAAGTATTATAAAATCTCAATTCGTGATTGTCGATTTCGGGATCATACTGATTCCATGTGAGCGTATTTTCTGAAAAGACAGGTTCTTCCCAGGTACTAGAAGGAAGCGTATTCAAAGTTTCAATATTATCCGGATGGTCTGTATATTTTGTAAATAATCTATAAACTGAGTTTTCTGAATTATAATGACTTAAACTTAAAACATATAAGTCATCTGAGCTTGAAAGAGATTGAGGGATTTTTAGCTGAGAATCACCTTCGAACCAAGCATTCACCAGGGTTGTTCCACCCACTAACAATTCACCCCATGCGTTTGCATCGTTTATTGTGGTTGTAGCAATGTATGTTGTGAAGTCTGTAAATTCAGACAATGAAATGTCTTCGTTGTCGGTACCAGCTGTTATCGATCTATCTCTTTCTATATATATTTTTGAAAAATCTTCCTCTTGATCTCCTGCTAAAATTACCAAATCATAGGTGCCAGGAATTGCTTCTAATGGGTATATTAAATCATCTTCCGAGACAAAACTTGTAAATCCATGTATAGTACCGTAAAAGTTGCCAGCACTTTTTCCCATAAACTCATTTCCAAAATTCAAATTTAATGTTGAATCATAAGTATCTTGCCAAAAGGTTATTGGTACTTCTTTTCCTTCAGTGGTGTTGAGATTCATTATTTGAATGTCATATTGAATCTCCTCAGTCCAAATCCCAGGATCATACCATTTGTTGACAGCATAGATGCTAAAATTTCCATCAGCTGATTCAGGGGTGAAAGTGTACACACCGTTAGTTGAACTTAATTTTTTCCAGGATCCATCTTTCCCATCTTGATAAGCTAAAAACTCCACGCTTTCTCTAACGGTGCCAATGAATGTGTTTATAACTACTTGATTGGTTATATCATCTCCATTGCCATCGATTGGTAAAGTTGCGCAACTTACAAAGAGCAAACCGATCGCCAAGATTAGAAAAAACATACTTAATTTTCTCATTTAAAATCCTCTCCTTTTACAAAAAGTTGTTAAATAGATTTTAGTAAAGAGATCTAAAAAAAATCTAAAACAACTTTTTTGGAGAGGATTAATAAATTTGGAACTCTTTGACGAAGTAACTTATTTCTTTTGAATTAAAAGCTGTTCCTAACTCTTTTTTGTACAACTCGTTGATATATTTGTAATAATCCAAAGCCTTTTTTCTTTCACCTTTTTTTAGTAGAAGATTGATATATTCAATGTTCATTTCGTCGGCGAAAGGTTCGATCCGTAAGTATTCGTCTAAATAATTTTCTGCCATTTCAATGTCTTTTTCCTTTTCTAAAGAATACAAAATAGCTAGTATTGACAGATAAGATTTTTCAGCATCTTCTATCTTTGGGATTGCCCAATCGTCGTAAATATTGGAAGGTAAAAGACCATAGGAGTAGAGTTTTTTAGCCTTTAAATAATGTTCTTTAGCTTTTAAGTATTGTTTGTTTTTAAACAAGTTATTTCCTTCTTCAAAATGAAGAATAAAATCTTCATAATCCAAGTAATAAACTTTGTTTGAATTGAATTTGTAATTTTTATTTTTTTGAAGTATGTATTCCTCAACCAAACCAAACTCTTGAAATCTCTTTCGTATGTCGTGAAGCGCCACATATAAGCTTTGACGGCTTTTTTCAAAAGGTAAATTTGGCCAGAAATTTTCAATTATGACATCTTGAATAATCCATTGATCATAATTCAAGGTTAAAAATTTAAAAAGTTCTA
Organism: Petrotoga mexicana DSM 14811; assembly: GCF_002895565.1. GTDB lineage: Bacteria > Thermotogota > Thermotogae > Petrotogales > Petrotogaceae > Petrotoga > Petrotoga mexicana. The sequence goes on along the minus strand of NZ_AZRN01000004.1, from coordinate 94,645 downwards.
ACGCTTTTTGATTTCTAACCTTTCTCATAGTCAAAACCTTATCACCACATACCAATCTAAATTCACCAAAGAGATAGATTTTAGGGTATAAAGCTTTTTTTGATTCAAGATAAGAGATTTCTTGTGCGTCTTCGAATCTCAATTTAAATGAAGTATCTAAGGAAGGACTTTTAACACCTGAATTAACTTCTATGAGATCTTCAATTGAGCTCGTTATTTCGGGATATTTTTGTAGAATAAACTGGTAATTGTTGTCTGATAATAACTCGTTAAATGTTTTTAAATCTTCATTATAAGAAGACAAGTTGAATGATTTACTTAAAAATAATTTTAAGAGTAACGCCTGAGTTAATATTAATTTTGCTTTCCCTTCTTTGGCTATCTGAATGATTTTTCCAATGTATGACAGGGCTTTTTCGAATTGTTTTAAATGTATCAATAATCGAACTTTTTGTAGTTCAAAGTTCAATATCTGGTATTTGTTGAAAATAGTTTTGCCAATTTTGATTGCTTTTTCAACTGTTGAAAAAGATTCTTTAAGTTCACCTTTTTTTAAAAGATACTGGGATTGGACGAAGTAATAATTTGCTTGAAGAAATTTTGATCTTGAGTAGTAATTTTCAGCTTCCATTAAACTTTTTTTAGCAGATTTTAATTCATTTTTTTCTACTTCTAGCTTGGCTTGCAAGATTTTTAAAACGGGAAGGTAAGCGATGTTTTTAGTTTCCAAGTAGATGTCTTCATAGGCTTTTAGATGCTCTTTAGCTTTGTCATATTTTTGTGTTTCAATATAAAAATCGGTAAGATTCGCATTTAAAAGTGCTTTTCCATATAGGTCTTTTAAGTCCTCAAAGCTTTTTAAAGATTTAATAAAGAAATTTTCCGCACTTTCTAGATTTCCTTCGATTAGAAAAATATTGTAAGCAAGGTTGTTAAGAAGCCACGGCTTCATTCCTATATAATTGAATCGTTCACATAATTCCATAGCCTTGTTTAAATACATTTTCCCTTCATTTAATTTTGAAAGGTTAGAATAACTGGTACCCAATAAATTGTACAAGGACGTTAAGCTCTGATAATTTTCATTTGGTATACTTTTCAGCAATTCATTTCCCATTTCGATGACCTTTTCATATTTTTCTTGATGCCAGTAGATTCCTATTATTTGTGTGTCTATATTCTCAAGAATACTTTTGTCGGAAATTTTATCCAAATTATCTTTTACAAGTCTATAATCTGCAAGAGCTTCATCAAACATGGAATATTTCTCTTCTATAACACCACGATAATAGTACAATTCAATGTTGTTGGTGAAAAAAGAGGTAGGTATTGAATCTAACCATTTTTTGATGATTGAAAAATCTTTTATCAATAACTCAGAATGGTTGAAAAAGAAGTCATAGGCTTTTTCTAAATCTTTCATATTCAGTAAGCAATGAAATTGTCCATAGTAATCGTGCTCTTTTTGATATATGTTAAAGAGTGTCTGGCATATATCGCTTTTTTCTCTTTCTCCAATGCCTTTGGAGATTGTTCGCCGGAATATTTCGTTCATATAGTAATAATGCGGATCCTTTTTTTCTAACATGTTTAAATCGTACAACTTTTCAAAAGACTCGTGAACTTTTTCATCGTTTTTGAGGTTGAAATATGCTTTACAAATCTTTGGCTCTATTTCATTCATTAAACTGAAAACTTTTAAATACTCTCTTAAATCTTCTGATAAGACTTCAGTTAATAAGTTTATATATTCATCTATTTTTTTTGCTGAATCTATAAGTTCATCATATTTTTTTAGGTCTGTTGTCTCTATGTATGTGGTTAAAATGTTAATAAAGGTGGGTATCCCATCGGTCAATTGGTATAACTCTAACAAGTTCTCTTCTGATAAGTTAATTTTTTTTGTGCTGATATAATTTTTAAGTTCATCAAAAGAAAATTTCAGTTCCTCTTCTTGAATAGTGTAAACATTATTAGCCATAGCAAATTTTGTTAAAGGGATGGGAAACTCTTGGTTAGTAGTAAAAAGAAAATGGACGTTTTGGGGTATGAAGTTTAATAACAACTTGAGAAGATTTTCGTTTTTACCTTCAAAAATAACATTTTCGAAGGAATCAACAAATATAAATATTTCTTCCTTAAAGCTTGAAAAGGCGTTTAATAGTTCAACAACCTTCTCTTCTTCCGTAAAAAAAGAAATATTATTTTTTGAATCATCATTAAATATTTTCAGATTTATCGTTTTGGATAAAGTATAGATTAGATGATTGAGAAAGATGTCAAAATCAAAGTAATCCTGTGGGCAACTAATCCATACTTTTGATGCATTCAATTTATCAAAATACATACTAAAAGTAATGCTCTTACCGTATCCTGAAGGAGCTTTTATTAGAATGTAATTTTTACTTTTATTATTGATCAAAGAATTAAGTAACTTTTCTCTATAATGATGATATGGTTTTATTAAGAGAGGCTTGAAAACCGGGTCTAATATTTTGATATTAATCACCCCCTTTGAATCAACAACAAGGGAAAAATTATAACATATCTAATATTAAGGCGATATTATTTACCCCGTTGATGGTAGCATTTCCAAAAATATAGATAGAATTTTGATTTTCTGGCTTTGATATACTGATTATTTCAAAATTAGAATCAAGAGTGTACGTGTTTAACTTTTCAAATGTTTCTTCTTCAAAATTTACTTTGTAGATGATTCCGACTTTTTTCCCATTTTCAATACCATAACCGTATGCTAGATATCTTCCATCTATTGTAGTAAATCCTAGAAATTTATTCGATCCTTCTATTGTAAACTCAAAAGAATCTCCAAATCCGTTTACTTCATCTACTTCTAAAATTCCGTAACTCATAGGTGTTGAAGTAGTTTCGAATAATACGTAGTATTTTCTACCGTCTTTGATAACCCCTACGGGGATGTTGTCGTTAGAATCACCATATACGTTTGACCACTTCATGTTTCCGTAGTAGTCAATTTTTAAAACGTATATATCAAAACCACCCGCACCAAAAGATCTTGTGGCTCCAAAAACCATGAAACCTTGATCTTGAGAGTTTTTTATATCCAAAGCAATCTCTACATCGTTGCCACCAAAGTTATTAGTCCAGATTCTAGTTCCATCGTTTAGATATTTTGAAACGAATATATCTGATAATTTTTTGTTGATGAATAAATTTCCTGTAACTACGTAACTATTTTCGTCGATATTTGTAATACTTATACCGCTGTCTCTACCAATATCTCCGTAATCTATCTGATAATTAACACTACCGTCTTCGCTAATAGAAACAATGTAAGCGTTCCCGTTTAAGCCGTAAGAGAGTGTATCACCAACGTAGATTATGTTTTTAGAGTTATCGGTAGAGTCTTTGGTAATAATAGCATCTCTAAAAAAGTCTGTATTTTTTGCATATAACGACGTTTCGTTTAAAATATTTCCATATGGATCTATTTTCCATGTTTTTGCATCCCAATTGTCATTTTTGCCTTCATAACCATAAAGGTAAAAGTTTTCTCCATCGTACAAACTTCCATAGATGTATTCATCGAAACTTTTAGGGAATATTTTAGTTAGTTCTGTCGCTTCAGAGGTTGTCGGAGTAGGTTCAACGGTTATATCAACAGGAGTAGCAGGGACCGTAATAGTTTCTTCTATTGGTTCTGGTATTGTGATTTGAGTAGGTTCAGGCGTTATCTCCGTTGCCTGAGGCGTTGATGGGGTAGGTTCAACCGTTATATCAACAGGAGTAGAAGGAACGGTAATGGTTTCTTCTACTTGCTCTGGTATTGTAATTTGAGTAGGTTCAGGTGTTATCTCCGTAGCCTGGGGTGTAATTGGCGTAGCTTGGATGGTTACTGTTGATGGAGGTGTCACTATTTCTTCCATCGTTTGAGTTAAAGGCATTTTTCCCTTAATATATCTTGTGAAATAATATTGAGAATCGAAATCATCATAAAATATTAAAAATCGATTTAGAAAGTCTTTTACCCCTACTAATAAACCTTTGTCATATACTAAAGGTTTACCGATTATTTGGAATTTATTTATTGTGGAATAATTCCAAACTAAATTTCCTTCTAAATCGAAGGATTTAATACTTTCTCCAACCAATATGAATCTATCTTTGTTAACGGGAACAAAATAATCGAAATTTTCTTCATATGTGAAAGTTCTGATCAAATTTAATTCAGAATCATAAAAGTAAAGATTTTTTGAACCGGATAATAGAACTATTCTGTCGTAATATGTATATATTTTTCTTTGATATCTTTGAGTTTCTATTTGAAAGTCGAGTTGTGATATCTTTTGTAGATTGGTGTCTAAGATTGTAATATTATTATTAGTCAATATAGGGAATAAAATCATATTTTGAATTTCTAGATAGTCGAAATCGAAAGTTTTGTCGTTAATATAATAACTTTCAACGGTGTCAAAATTGTTATTCATTTTAACAAATTTATCCTGGGTTAAAATATAGATATATCCGTCTATTACTAAGGCTTTTTGAATGTTGTTGAAATCGATTTGTTTTTGTATTTGGAAATCGTCGGTTATCGAAAAGATTTCATCGTCACTGTAAAAGATATTTTCTCCTGCTAAACCTTTAATCTTAACGTTTAATTGTGCCCTTTTTTCTAAAGAATAATCGAAGATATAAGTTTCACTTTGCGTAACAAGAAAGGCAGCTTTACTTGTCAAAAATCCATCTTCAATATTTTGATCAAAATCAACTGTTTTAACTACGACTTTATTGGCATTCAATAATTCAACCTTGTTTTTAGATATGCCAAGGAAGTTATCATCTAAAGGAAGAATTTTATCAAATTCTTCAAATATGATAATATATGCATCTCCAGGACGTAAACTTCTTGTGGTAAATTTAGCCGTTTTGCTGGAGTACACGTTTCCATCCTGATCAACTCCTTCTACTTTCCAGTAATAAGTTGTTTCAGGCTTTAAGACGTCTCCCGTATAAAAGTTTGAAAAAATATTTTCCAATTTCAAATCTTTTTCATCTATATCCGGATCTTCAGATATGTATATTCTATATCTGAGCTCTTTTTCTTCCGCATCTATGGATTGCCATCTAAAAGAAGTTCTTATGTCCACGTTTTGGGCATCCTCTTGTGGGGAGAGAATATTTATATTCAAAGCAAAAGAAATAGCGGAAAATAAAATTACAAGAAATATTAACGAATAATTTTTCATGGCAGCACCTCTAAAAAGTTATTTTTGGTAGGAAATTTACTGCAAAAAAGAGTTAGAAATCGAGTTAATATTATTTATGAATAAAGATAAAATTTTTGTGTTATGATCTTTGAAGTTGACTGAAGTTATTTCTTCAGCCGTACTTTGTATTCTAAACATGGACAAAAAAACTTTTAAAGCATCTTTAAAATTATTTATTTTAAACTCTACTATCGAGTCAAAATCCATCAAATGTTCTTCGAAATTAGCAAATATTTGAGCAAAAGTAAAAGACATATCTTTGATTTCTTCTACATTTTCTTGAATAAAAGGTTCTAAAGATAAGGATTCTCCTAAGATTCTATCTTGGTAGAATCTTAAAAGTAATCTACCGAAAGCTAACCCATCTCCATCTTTCCAAAGAAACTGTGATATAGCTGTTGCTACTCTTTCCGATAGGCCGTAATTAAAGCCAGAAAGAAGTAGACTGTTCGTGAGTAATTCAACACCATCTGGATATAACTTTGGTTCCATCGAGTTCTCTTTCAACCAGCTAACGAAAGGGCGCTTTATTCCTTTGGTTGCTAGACGTTCCGACAAAGAAAAAGGGTCGATATTTCCCAATTCGTCTATACTTTCAAATATTGAATCGGAAATATTTTTGTCTGCAAATTCTTCCAGTTTGGAAACGTAAAGATCTAACCTGTCTAATTTATCTAGTAGTAGAGAAAAATTTGATATGGGTTCTTTTAACAATATTTCTTTCACTCTTTCAACTCTACCTTGAGATAATTCGAACAATACTTTGAAATTAACAGCAGCTTCGTGAAAGTCAGAATTCAAATTTAAAATTTCAAAATATTTTTCCACTTGTTCTTCATCTTCTATTATTACATAGAGTTTTAATAAAGTTAAAACAATAAGGTCTTTATTTTCTTCTGAAGCTGATTTTAAAGCTTTTTCCTCTGTTTCAATTGCTTGTAAGTATCTTCCCATGTTTTTATATTCCAAAGCTAATTCGTGAAGTATATAATCTGTTTCATTCAAGGAGGCGGCTTTTTCTAAGGCTTTTATTGCCTCATTGTGGTTTCCTAATCTAGCCAATGAATGAGCATCGTTATAATAAATTTCATATCTATCGCTATCTATTTCTAAGGCTTTTTGGTGGACTTTGTGTGCATCTTTATAGTGTTGAAGCATATTCAGAGCAACACCCAATCTTTCATAGGCAGGAACAAATTTTTTATCGATTTCTATGCATTTTTGTAGAAGTGGTATAGCTTCTTCGAATCTGCCATTTTCCATGTATACATCTGCCATTTTCAGAAACCCTAACGTAAAGTCCTTTTCAAGTTCGACAGATTTAGAGTAATATTCTATGGCCTCGTCGTAGATATTTCTTTCATACATGAGATTGCCAAGTTCATAATAACCATATGCAAAATTTGGCTTTTCTTTTATCGATTGTTTTAAATGTAATTCTGCGAGTTCAAGATTTCCTAATTTTTTGTAGTATAATCCAGTATAAAAATGCAATCTATAATCAGGATAAATTTTACCTGCCTTATCTAAAAATTCCTTCGCCTTTTCAAAATCTGTATCGTTGAGGGATTTTTTAAAAGCTTCATAATAATAATAAATCAAGTAAGATAAGTAATATCGGTTGTTTTTATCTATATCAATTTGAGCTTCTAAACCTCTAATAATTACGTCCAAAGGTATTTTATTGGTTTTTCTTGCTTTTTGAAAATCTTCCGCTAAAATAGGTAATTTTACAGGAAGATTATTCAACTTTGCATAATTGGGATCAATATTCAGGTAAACTATAGCATATTTTACTTCTTTCAAAAGAAATGCACCTCTTTATACTTCTTTATCACTAATTGAAAGCCTTATATTTGAAAGTAAAAAAAAGAGAACCACTTGCTGCTCCTAAATAACTTGCAACCATGTCTAAATGGCTATATGTATGATAAATACTGAATTTTTGAAAATATTCTGTTAATAAGGGAACTAAAAGAAAAAAAATCAAAAAAAGTATAAAATAAGATCTTTTACTTTTTTTGAAGAATGCCATAAAGAAAAAGTCGGCACCTAAAAAGTATGAAACAAAATGAACTATTTTGTCTTCTCCTTTGAAACTACTATAATTAATTATAGGTTTGGAAACCGATAGATATATAATAAAAACTATATATAAAAAGAACAAAACTTTCCAAAACATATTTTTTATTTTTTTTACATCTTTATATTTTTTATCAGCCATTTGATTACCTTTCTCTAATTTTATTTATAACATATAAACCTGGGGAGGCTGCCCCAGGTTTGACAAGTTTTGGTTAACTCTATTTTTCATTCCATTCTAAATGTTTCAGTTCTATCATGATCTTCAATTATATGTTTATATCTGTCATAAGCAGCTTTAGCCATTTTTTCTAAAATACTTGGAAGATCACTATCAGTCCAATCTTCATCTAAAAAATTTATCAGTTCTTTTTTTAATTTAAAATAAGGCTCTTTATCCGGATTGAATTCTACATAACTTTCTATAAGTTTTCTATCCACTTTATCTTCTCCGTAGATATTTTCTAGTAACTTACTTACACTTCTTGAAAAGAGATCGGGGATCTCTTGAAATTTTTTAGTAAGGTCTAACTTGTTTTGATATAATGGTTTAATTTCATTATAGTACTTTATAAATGATTTCACGGGGGATCCCTCCTTTTTAGTGTTTTAATTGGTTAAAGAATATGTAGAACTTTTAAAAAATTCCTCTTTAAGAAATTTAAAATCGTCATTTTCTATAGCTTCTCTCATTTTAGCTACCAGAGATATGTTGAATCGTAAATTGTGAATGCTTAAAAGGATTTTCCCAAGTACCTCATCTTTTTTAAAAAGATGGTGTATGTAACCACGTGAATGATTTTTACATGTGTAACAATCGCATTCTTCATCAATAGGTTTTTGATCAAATTTAACCTGTGAGGATTTTAAGTTAAGTTTTCCTTTCCACGTTAGTGCTGTTCCGTGCCTTCCCATTCTTGTTGGTAAGACGCAATCGAACATATCCATACCGTTTTCAACAGATAGAAACATCATTGTGGGAGAACCTATTCCCATTATGTATCTCGGTTTGTTTTCGGGCAATTTATTGCCAAAAGCTTTTAAAATCTTTTCAGAATCTTGGTATTTTTCTCCCACGGCTAATCCACCCAACGCATAACCATCGAAATCTAAAGAGGTTATCTGGGATAAACTGAGTTTTCTCAAATCTTCAAAGAGCCCTCCTTGAACTATACCGAATAATGCCTGTCCGTTGTTATTATGATATCGTTTTGATCTTAAAGCCCAATTAAAAGTTTTTTGCACACTATCTTTTACAGCATCATAACCAGACAAGGAATTTATACATACATCTAAAACCATTGCAATATCTGAGCCAATTACTTTTTGTATATCCAAGGATTTTTCTGGTGTTAACTCTATTTGAGAACCATCCAGTGGAGATTTGAAAATTACTTTTTCATCAGTTAATCTAGTGTTAGGTAAGGAAAATACCTGAAACCCTCCGCTATCCGTCAAAATCGGCTTCTTCCAGTTCATGAAGTTATGAAGCCCTTGGAAATGATCAAGAACCTCTAATCCCGGTCTTAAATAAAGATGAAAAGCATTAGCTAATATTATCTCAGTATTGATATCATTTAATAACGAGTTAGTAAGAGTTTTTACGGTTGCATTCGTACCCACAGGCATAAAAACCGGTGTTTCAATGGTGCCGTGTTTTGTGATAATCCGTCCTCGCCTAGCCCCAGTGTATCTATCAATATGAATTAATTCAAATTTTATAGGCGAATCATCCATTAATTTTTTATTTCCTCCTTCAACTCTTTTAACAAGGAATCTGCTTCATTTTTGAATTCTATTGTATCATTTAAAAGGTTTTCTTTTTCTTCTGCGTTGTTTATTTTTTCTAAATTAGCTTCAACAGAAATAATAGCCGAATTCAATGCGGCCCACGCTAAATAACAAGTAATTTTTGCTTCGGGTTTTAATACGGGGTTGCCATATTTGTATATGGTAAAACAATTTTTTAGGATATTATAACATGTTTTGGCTATGTTGAACGAAAATATAGCGGCAGCTGTTAAAGATTTGTCCTTATCTTCTCCCTCTTTGACATTCTCGATTCTTTCTGCATATTTAGAAGATTCTTCAGCGTATTCGATTAATTTTTCTTTGATATCTATAAGATTTTCTAAGGCTACTTCTAGCGTATTTTCATAATCCCCATTGTCCCCTTTAGAGATCGTATAATTTGCCACCATATAACCTAGTGCAGATGCTAAAGCTCCTACTAAAGCAGTGACGGTTCCCCCAGCGGGAGCTGGATCTGTGGATGAAATTTCATTTAAAATTTCCGCGAAACTCATATTTTTATACATTCATCCACCTCCTCTCTGGAAATAAGTGAAGTATCTGTACTTTTATTATACCATACTTTTAAGGTTAATAAATATGAAAGAAAATCAAAATCAGTTCAGTGAAGGGGAACGTTCTAACTAAATTAGTGTAAGTAAACTACACTCTGTAAGTGGTGGAGAGTTGATCCAAAGCATAAGAAGTAATTAAATTACCAAAAAGTCTTTTGGATACTTGTTTAATACTTCACAACCATTATCAGTCACCAAAACCAGGTCTTCTATTCTTACCCCGCCGACACCAGGTAAATAAATTCCCGGCTCTATTGAAAAGATCATGCCAGGTGTTAGAATTTCTTCGCTATTTGAAGATATGTAAGGTTTTTCATGAATCTCTATCCCTACACCATGCCCTGTTCGATGAGTGAAGTACTTTCCATAGCCTTTGCTTTCTATATAATTACGTGCGGTAGCATCAATTTCACAAGCTTTAAGACCGGGCTTAACTTTTTCAATAGCTTCTAAATTAGCTTCTAATACGATTTGATAAATGTTTTTCATGGTTTCTATAGGTTTGCCAAAGAAGACTGTTCTTGTCATATCTGAACAATAATAATTTTTTATGCAACCCATGTCTATCAAGACAACATCCCCATCTTTTAACTTTGCATTGGTGGGTATATGATGAGGGTTAGAAGTATTCTGACCGTATCCTACTATAGGTTCAAACGAAACACCATCGGCTCCTTCTTTTTCGAAGATATTTTTGATGGCTTTGGCTAAGTATTTTTCTGGAAGCATCTCCGATACTATGTCTATAACCTTTTCCATAGCTGTGTCATTTAATAAGGAAGAGGACTTCATTAATACTATTTCATCAACATCCTTTACCATCCTTAATTCACTAATTATTGGAGAGAGCGGTTTTAAAGATAAATCTTTAGTAATTTCCATTAAACTTAAAAGAAAACCTGCTTCCCAACTTCCATCTATGCCAAGGGATTTATCTTTTTCAATAATAGAAGATAACATCTTAATGGGATCTTCAGAATCAGAATATTTGATCAAATTTTCTTCTTCAACGGTATTTACCGGGAACAATTCGTTAACTAGCAATTTAACTTCGCCAGAAGTATTTACGAATAATACCAACAACCTTTCTCCAGGTTCAAACCACTCATTCAAAAAATAGTAAAGAGAAGCTGGTGAGGATATTATTGCTTGATAAATATTATTTTTTGCCATTTTATTGAGAAGCTTTTCTATCCTATCTCTACGCAATCTTCAATGTTCCTCCTCTTAATAGTGTCTAATTTCATCCAATTTATATTACAATTATATCATAAAAAAGTAGGAAGTAGATAATAACTTCTCTACTTCCTACTTGCTGGGGTTAATATTATTCTTTAACTTCCTTAACCTTTAACCACCAATCGTATCCTTCTTCGTCGGATGTTTTCCTCTTCATTGCTTCAGCATAAGTTGATGCTGGTGGAATTATTACCTTACTTCCAAGTATTGAGTTATCAGGCCAATTGGCTGGGGTTACTACCTTGTTTTTGTCTGACAATTGTAAAGCTCTTACCGCTCTGTATATTTCATCGATGTATCTTCCTACTTCAGAAGGATAGTACATGATCAGTCTAATAGTTCCTTCAGGATCTAAAATGAAAACTGCCCTAACAGTTGCCGAACCTTTTTCCGGGTCTACCATTCCCAATCTTGAGGCTACTCTTCCCATTGTATCAGCTATTATAGGGAAAGTGATTTCTACACCAAGGTTATCTTTGATCCACTCCATCCATTTGATATGTGAATGAACGGCATCGACAGAAAGCCCTAAAAGTTCGGTGTTGATCTTTTTGAAATCTTCATGCTTTTTTGCAAATTCAACAAATTCTGTTGTACAAACGGGTGTAAAATCCCCTGGGTGGCTGAAAAGCACCAACCATTTTCCTTTGTAATCTTTTGGTAGTTCTTTTGCACCGTCCGTTGTTAATACTTTCATTTCAGGAAACTTTTCTCCAATTAAAGGAATCCTTTCTTCCATATTTACCAACCTCCTATTTGTAAATTTTTTAATTTTTGAAATATCTATTTTTTAGGTACGTCTAAGAAAATTATAAACCTAAAAAACTGAAAAGTCAAGTAAAAAATTAAATATTATTTTTAATTTTGTATTTTTTTCTTATTACTACAAAAAAAATAAGATGCTTTGGAAAAATATAATTTCGCGATAAACTTCTAATGATATGATAATTGTGGACGATAATAAATATGGAGTTCAAATTGTTGAAAGGAGGGACTAAATTATGGATATCAACAATATCAATCCTGCGGGTGGCAATAATTTAGATAAAATAAATCAAAAAAAGCTTGATAAGGATTTTTTCAAGAGACAGATAAAATCAAAAAGCCTAGAAAATGCTAATAAGATTACAGGAGAATCAAAGAAGTATATAGAACTATCAAATAAGATACCAGAAATTCGGCGAGAGCTTGTATCGAAACTGAAGGAATCTATTGAAAATGGTTCTTATAATATCAATGTGGATCAAATTGTAAATAAAATGTTTGAATGAAGCAGGTGAACAGTATTAATAATAATTTAGAAGCGATAAAAAATGTATTAAAGGAAGAAAATAACAGTTTAATAGAATTAAAAAAATCTTTTTATGATCTTAGGGAAAGTTTAGTAAAAAAAGCATCTGTCGAAGAAATTAATTCAACCCTTTTGACGATTGAAAAGTTAGCAACCAACTTTAAAAAAGTAGAAGGTTTAAGGGCACAGTTAATATCGACAATATGCTTGGAAGAAAATATACAAAGCAAATTAGAATCGATTATTGATTATTTTTCAAAGAATGATTATGAAATTGCACTTCTCTTTTCAGAGCTTGTTAAAAATTTAAAGGAGTTAGTAAGTGAGATCGATCTTTTAAGTAACATTATTTCATTTCAATCTAATTTGAACAATTTTATATATCAAATTTTGAATCCTGAATCGATTACGAACAGCAAAACTTACTCTCAAAAGGGTAGTAAAATGAACAAAGATTTGACTTCAAGAAGTTGGAGGGGTTAGCGTGTGCGCAATGACTTTGAATGGCCTATTGAACACTGGTTTACTCGGAGTTTATACCAATAAAGTCGCGATGAGCGTTGTCGCCCATAATATCTCTAATTCTAATACCCAGGGTTTTTCCAGGCAAAGTCCTGTTATTGTAACTACTAATCCTATTAATTTAACAACGATAGGAAGTGGGGGAGCAGCTTTATCTTTTGGGACTGGTTCTACGGTAAGCGATATTCAACGAGTGAGGGACGAATTTTTAGATTTGCAATTTAGAGAAACTTCTTCTCATTTGAATTATTGGGAAAATATATATTCTAATGTGCATTACATTGAACAATTATTTGGTGAGCCCGGTGAAACCGGTTTAAGGAATATGTACGATTCTTACTGGGCGTCAATCGAGGAGTTGAAGACTGATCCATCAAACGAAGCCGCTAAAACTCAGGTCGTATCTCGAGCGGAAGAATTAGTAAACACCATGAAAGATCTTAATTATAGGTTAGAAGAATTAAAAAGTGATATAAACAGTGAAATAAAGCTCAGAATAGACGAAATAAACGGTTATTTAAAAAGGATTGCCGATTTAAATCAAAAGATATTAACATCGAGCTCAATAAGTGGTTCTCCTAACGATTTGCTTGATGAAAGGGATAGATTGTTGGATAAACTTTCAGAACTTTCCGATATAAGAATAACAAGTCATTCAAATGGTCAAATTTCTTTAAGTATGGGGGATAAAGTAGTTTTAAATGGAAGTAGTTATCAAGAGATAACATCCTTAACCATTGCCGAAACAAACGATGAATATTACGCCTATGTGGGCAACAATCCATTGACTTTTAACGATGGGAAAATGTCAGCCCTTTTTGAATTGAGGGATGAAATCATCCCTTCTTATCAACAACAACTCGATGAGTTTGGTTTGTATTTAGTTGATTCAACTAATCTTATTTATAAAGAGGGATGGGATTCAACAGGAACAATAACGGGAGCCAACTTTTTTGCCGATATAAGTACCAAAAGAGGTTTTGAAGATTCAAGATTTTTCAGGATAGCAGGAAATTCAGACGTATTTCATCCAGACACACTTAAATATACAACAAGTCATAGAAGTTTTTATGAAAATCCTTTAGATCCTTCTTCAGATTATTATTTAATTGACAAATTTAATAAATCCTATATTTACGCAGTGGATGCTAATAATGAAAAACCTCATCAATATATATATGATCCCAAAGATCCTGATCCTGATAACAAACCTATAAAATATGATGCAGCAAATAATGCTATTTATTTTTATGATACTTATTATGATGAAGATTCTAATTTTCAAAACAAATTAGTAGTTGATATAAAAGGAGATTTTCTCAGGGAATACGGTTTTCCTACTAAAGAAATTAAGGCATACAAAATAGATCCTGATAATGTACAACCTGGCAACCTTGAGTTTGAAATTTTAGGTGAGGATTGTAATATAAGTTTTTCTGATGCTGGTGAATTAGTATCAAATATAAACAGCGGTTCTGGAGGTTATTTGAAAGCAGAAGAAATTGATGGATTTATATACATACTCCCCACGACTAAAATTCCAGATGCAGACTTGGATACCATTGTTTTAAACGACGTAGACGGTTCTCTTTCACAGATGGAAGCACAAAAAGTTACATTGGATGCCTTAGATACTTCACAACCCACTTTGAATAATTTATTAAGTTCAAATGAAATAATAGAAATGAGTATAAATGGAATAAAAATAGAGATTAATCCTCTTAAAGACACTGTTTATGACTTAGCTGACAAAATTAATGCCACAAACACGGGGGTTACTGCTTCTGTTACTCCGCATGGTTCATTTGTGTTGAGGGCCGGAAATTTAATTAATTTTGACTTAAAGAACGTTACTATTAAAGGCCCTGAAAAATTATTCAATGCTTTAGGATTTATCGAAGATGATTCTAACAATATCGTTACACTGATTTCTCCAGATATAAGCCCTGAACAAATAGATGAAAAGTTTTCTAAGGCGGAACTTTTAAGAATTGATAAAGAGTTAGGAATAGTCAATCAAATTTCTGTATCGTCTAACTTAAAAGAGAATCCATCTTTACTTGCAACTGATTTGGGTTATTATGATACTAATTATTCTCCAACCGGTGCAGGAAACATTAGTGTATGGGATGAAATATCCAAGATGTATGATAATTCGGTATTAGATAATGGGAGGATTGGTTTTTCGAACTTTTTGGGAAATATTGTTACAGATATAGGAGTTAAGGGTGAAACGGCTGATAAAATGAGGCTAAACAGTGAGATGTTGAATAGTGAAATCAGCCTTGAAAAAGAAAGAGTGATGGGTGTTTCTATCGACGAGGAGATGACGAACCTTGTGAAATATCAGCAGGCTTTTAATGCTTCTGCAAGGGTTATCACAGCGGTCAATCAAATGATGGAGACGGTTATTAACAACTTGGGTGTTGTATAATAGAGTGAACAGTACTTGTTTGGTTGGTGAGGAGGTAAAAACATGAGAATCACTGAAAATCTTTTAAGTAGTAGAACACTTAACGATATTCAAGATGTTTTAAGAAAATACAGTGATTTAAATTCTCAATTAACTTCAGGAAAAAAAGTTCGATACCCATCAGATAACGCGTCTGTGGCAACGAGAATTTCTAATTTAGATAGCCGATTGAGGGAAATTGAACGTTATAAAACTAATGTGGAAACAGCCCAAAATTATGTGAATATGTATGATACAGCATTACAGGAAGTGAGCTCAATATACCTTAGAATAAAAGAGCTTGCTGTTAGAGGGGCAAACGATACATTAAGTGACGATGATAGAGTCGCTATAACAGAAGAACTCAACAAGATAAATACACAACTAGTTTCTATAGCAAATACAGAAATTTCTGGAAACTATGTGTTTGGAGGAGCCAAAAACAATCAAAAAGTCGTGGAAATAGATAGCGAAGGTAATTTTAAAATAACAGTACCTCCACAAGCAAATATCAGGCAGAAGATTTCCATCGGAGGCCAAGATATAGAATACGGTAAAACGGTTTATGATGTTTTTGTAACTGATAGTGGTGCCTCAATTTTTGGTATAGTCAAAAGATTGTCAGATGCCATAGAATCAGGAGATAATACTTCAATTCAAAATGAGTTAGGAAATATTGAAGAAATACAAGCTAAATCGTTAAATAATCTGGCTGAAGTTGGAGCTACTCAACGAGTTTTAGAAATGACTTCAAATAGAATGGAAGAATTTAAGAGTTTTTCAACAGAATTTTTATCCAATGAAGCTGATGCTGATATCGCTCAAGTAGTAATGGAATTGGCAACTCAGCAAAATGTCTTACAATCTGCTTTAAAGGCTGCTAGTAATATTATTCCCCCAACCTTGGCGGATTTTCTATAAGGAGGTTTTCTAAAGCAATGATAAAAGAGTATGAAACGAAGTTGGGAAGTGTGAAGATAGATACTGAGCGAACGATAATTTTTGAGTATGGTATTCCTGGTTTCGAAAATCTTAAACAGTTTGTTTTACTGGAACCTGAAGATACTTATCCCATTATGTGGTTAGCATCGTTAGAAGATAAAAATGTAGCTTTTCCTGTTACTTTTCCTCAACTTATAAGAAACGATTATCAATTTACTCTTCCCCAAGATTTAACAGAATACTTGGAATTAGAGAAACCAGAAGATGCTATAATATTAAGTATCTTGACTATACCTGAAAAAGAAGATGAAATAACTATAAATTTAGCAGCCCCGATTATTGTTTCGCAAAAAAATCATAAAGGGGTACAATATTTAATTGAAAATGGAGAATACAAAATTAGACACCTTTTGAAGGAAGAATTGGAAAGAAGTAATGCTATACTATCTGTTCAAGAAGATGGTGAATAGACTTGTTGATATTATCAAGAAAAATAGGTGAATCCATCGTAATACAAGTAGGAAATAGAAAAATAAAGCTTGTTATGGTTGAACAAGATAATGGAAGTATAAAAATCGGTTTTGAAGCCCCTAAGGATATCAAAATTTATCGTGAAGAAGTTTATGAAGAAATCGTAAAGCAAAATAAAGCCGCATTGGAGAGCAATGTTAACAGATTGGGAAAAATAAAAACCAGCATCCCAAAATTAGTAAAAAAAGATAAAAAACAAAATACTTAGGCACAAGGGAGGAGAAAATCGAATATGGACCAAAAAAGAGCAATAATAGGTAAAGCAAAGGAAGTTAAACCTTTAATAATAAATAATGAAACGGCTAAAGACGTTGAAAAAAGAATATTAATAGGGAAGAGTAATTATGGAGCGCCTAATTTTGTTATGAGGTTGTTCACCGTTAAACCAGGTGGGTATTCTCCTAGGCATTCTCATAGATGGGAACATGAAATATTTATAGTTAAAGGTAAGGCAGAAGTTTATGATGGAGAAAAATACAATTCAGTTGAAGCTGGAAGTTTTATTTACGTTCCTGGAGGTATAGAACACCAATTGAAGAACGCAGGGGATGAAGAGTTAGAATTTATTTGTGTTATTCCAACCTCTGCAGATGAAGAGTAAATTTTTCATAAAAAAGTGGCGTCATAAATATATCGCCACTTTTGTGTTTTTTTGGGAGTGTTTTAATTGTTTATAACTTCGTCTATAGCAATCTTTTCTTCTTCGGTTATCAGTTTATCGATATCTAGTATTACTAACATACCATCTTCTAAACGCGCTATTCCGCTTATAAAATCAGCTCCACGCATGCCACCTATATTGGGTTTTTCGTTTATTAAATCAGGATCGATACTTCTGACGTTTTTTACATCGTCAACCATTATTCCAACCCTTCTTTGATCAATTTTTAAAACTATAACTTTGGCGTGAGATTTGTCTTCAAAGTCGGGCATTTTAAATTTTCTTCTCAGATTGATGATAGGTAAAACTTCTTCGTTGCGATAATTTATTACTCCTTCGAAATAGTCAGAGGCATTTGGTAATTTAGTGGTCTCTTCATATTCAATTACTGCATCCACATTCATAATATCTAGACCAAATCTTTCTTTACCAATGTTAAAGGTGACTATTTTTAACTCAGATGGCATTTCTATTCCCCCTTTTTAAAATCAAAATTTTATTTCTAAAATGGCTAATTATAATTCAATAAATTTCTACAAAATTATATCATAAAAGTATTTAGAAAAAAAGTTATCTTTAGGCTAAAGAATATACAAAAAAATTATGTTATAATTATATTAAAATTATAACATACTGGGGTGTAACCTGTGCGCAAAATTAGTAAGAATTATGCTGTTTTAGGCTTTTTAATCGTTTTAATTTTGATAATGTTTTCAATTGTAATATTTTACATCCGAATTGCAAAAGAAAAATCCGTTCAGGGAACAACTACTCAAGTAAAAGATGTTACTACTCCCATTGTTCAAAAGCAGATTCCTATCTCAGTAGTAGGTGTCAAATACGGAGTAATAATAGGAGGTTACGAAGGATTTTATGTTTTCGATGTTGAAGAGAAAGAATCAATTGCTTCAGTAACAACTGGTAGTTATGTTAACGATGCTCAAATTTATGGAGATTATCTTTATCTTGTTGACAGAGAGGGATTGAAAATTTATGATTTTTCAGATCCGCAAGAAGTAGCTCTGTTGAATTCTTACTCCACATTCGGTGATTCACTATCCGTTACAACGAATGGAGAATTATTATTTGTTGCAGATGGCGAAAACGGATTGATAAGCTTCGATTTGAAGGATAAAGTGTATATAAGATTGAAGGAACATATTCGTTTACCGGGTATGGTAACCCAAGTTGAAATGTTTGAAAAGTATCTATTTGTAATTGGTCCGGGTTTAGGGATGAAAATTTATCAAATCAATGAAGATCAAACCGTTGAAGAGATTAATTATTATGATCAGTTGATATCCCCTAGAATGATTAGTTTGAATAACGATTTTTTTGTGGTGAACGATGATTTATTGGGTATACTGATATTTAAAATGGAAGACTTGATCACGGCAAAAAATTATGATGTGAAACCATTGTATATATGGGATGAGGATGCTTTTTCCATACAGTTAGTGGATGAATCCCTTTACTTTTCCACTAATAACGGAGTATATAAAAGAAATTTGGAATCATTAGAAACTCAAGAAATTATTACGGGACAATTTTCTAGACCAAATATTTTGATAACAGAGGGGTATATATACTTAACGAATAACGAAGATGGACTGTATATTTATGACCTAAATACTAAAAAATTACTTAAGTATATTAATAAAGTTGACTCAATTGATGATTTTGTTGTATTAGAATCAGGAGTGTTAATTGACGAGGGAGGAAAGATAGTTTATCTAGATAAACAAAAAGAAAAGTTATGGGAGAAAATATATACTGGAAATTTGATAAAAGGGGAGAAGGGCTTTTACGAACTCAATGAAAATGTAGTCAATTTTTATAACGCAACGAATACAATTACCAAAAGTTTTCCTGAAAACATCGTAGGTATAAAAGAAACACAAGAAGGGGTATTCGTTATTGCCGAAGAGAGTATATATTCTTTCTTTGATGGAATAAAGGTATTTGTGGGAAAGGCACAAGATATAGAAGTTATTGATAACATTGCGTATATAGCTGAGGAAGATAAGATAATAGAGTTTAACTTTTTAACTGGAAAGAGTAATTTTAAATTTTATTCCAAAGATTATATTAACCAAATACATTCTACTTCTGATGGATTTATCTTTTTAACGGAAAAAGGAGTTTTTCGGGCAGACTTCAATTTTAACATTATCGATTATTTTAGCTTTGATTATTCGCCTGATATAATTATGATGAACGATAAATATATATTTTATTCTGTAGGCTCTCAACTGACGATCGTTGATATGTCAAATTTTGATTTAAATAGGATGATTAATTTAGATCTTCCAATTTTAAGTATGGATTGTAAAGATGGATATCTATATATTTCTTACTCTTCAAAGGGAATAACGAGATTTAATATCACAGATAAACTTCAACTAGTTGATGAAGAAGTCGTTGTAAATATTTTCACCGCTAAAAATATGGTTTTTTGATATTGAATTTAAGCAAATATAATAATGAAAGGAGTAATATGTTTTGGAAGTTACTATAAATCATAATAATTATGAAGTTGAGCCGGGTCAAACTATACTCCAGGTTGCAAAACAAAACGGTATCTATATCCCCACCATATGTCATAGCCCACATTTATCCGATGTAGGTTCTTGTAGAATGTGTTTAGTAGAACTGGAAAACAATCATAAATTAGTTGCTTCTTGTGTTACACCAGTCACTGATGGAATGCGGATTTTAACGGATAGCAAAAGGGTTATCGAGGCTAGAAAGACGGTTGTAGATTTACTAGTTTCTGATCATCCATTGGATTGCATGACATGTGAAGCTAATGGAAACTGTGTCCTTCAAGATCTCGCTTACGAATATGGAATTAAAGAATCCACCTTCGGAACAAAGAAACTCCCACGTTTTGAAATAAAAGATCAGAATGAATTTATACAGCTTGATCCAGACAAATGCATACTTTGTGGTAAATGTGTACGAACATGTAAAGAGATTCAAATGTGTAACGCATTGGATTTTGTCAATAGAGGTTTTGAAACTAAAGTTAGCCCCCCATTTAATCAAGATTTAGGTGGACAGGATTCTCCATGCGTCTTTTGTGGACAATGTGTTGAAATGTGCCCAACAGGGGCTCTTACTTATATTCCTTCCAAAGGAAAAGGACGTTATTACGAATTTAATAAAACTAAAACGACCTGTCCTTACTGTGGGGTTGGTTGTCAATTGGAATTGAGAACTAAAAATAATAAGATAGTTCAAGTTGGTTCGGTTTATGATGAAAACTCTCCAAACCCCCATGGAGAAAGCTGTGTGAAAGGCCGTTTTGGTTATGATTATGTCAATCACCCGGATAGATTGACTGACCCTTTGATAAAGAGAAATGGACATTTTGAAAAAGTTGGTTGGGAAGAAGCATTGGATTATGTTGCAGAAAAACTATTGAATATAAAGGAAAAGTATGGAAGTGATTCAATAGGTGGGTTGAGCTCAGCAAAATGCACAAATGAAGAAAACTATATTATGCAAAAATTTATGAGAGCTGTTATTGGTACAAATTCTGTAGATCACTGTGCGAGACTTTGTCATGCATCTACTGTTGTTGGATTAGGAATGGCATTTGGTTCGGGAGCTATGACCAACTCTATATCAGAAATAGAGGGAAGTGATGTAATATTTGTTATAGGTTCAAATCCAACGGAGAATCACCCGGTAATTGGAAGCAAGATAAAAAGAGCGAAGAAAAACGGTACACATTTAATAGTAGCAGATCCTCGTAAGATAGAACTTTCAGAAATTGCTGACATTTCATTACATCACAAGCCAGGAACAGATGTGGCTTTAATAAATGGAATAATGAATGTTATTGTCAACGAAGGGTTACTTGATAAAAAGTTTATTGAAGAAAGAACGGAAGGATTTGAAAGTTTTATAAAGATAATAGAAGGTTATACCCCTTCTAAAGTATCCCAGATTACAGGTGTGCCAGCAGATAAGATAATCGAAGCTGCAAAAATGTATGGTTCAGCTGAAAAAGCAGCCATATATTTTGCGATGGGAATAACTCAACATAAATACGGAACCAATAACGTACTTTCTCTTACGAATCTTGCACTCTTAACTGGGAACGTTGGTTTTGAAAGCACAGGAGTCAATCCATTAAGGGGACAAAACAACGTGCAAGGTGCTTGTGATGTAGGGGCTTTACCTGATGTTTATCCTGGTTATCAAAAAGTCAGTGACCCCAAAATTAAAGAAAAGTTTGAGAATTATTGGGGTGTAAAATTAGCTGATAGAGAAGGGTTAACGCTAACAGAAATGCTCGAAGAAGCCGGCAAAAGGATAAAGGCTCTCTACATAATGGGTGAGAATCCTTTTTTATCTGATCCAGATCAAAACCATGTTAAAAAAGCTCTAGAAAGTTTGGATTTTTTAATAGTCCAGGATATATTCTTGACTGAAACTGCACAGTTTGCAGATGTAGTTTTGCCAGCGGCATCATTTGCTGAAAAAGAAGGTACGTTTACAAATACCGAACGACGTATACAAAGGGTGAGAAAAGCTATTAATTCTCCTGGAAGGGCTAAAGCAGATTGGGAGATATTAACTACTTTGGCTAATAAAATGGGTTATGAAATGAAATATAATTCACCTTCTGAAATTATGGATGAGATTGCACGAGTTTCAAAATTATACGGTGGAATAAGTTATGAAAGATTGGAGAAAGGTGGTTTGCAATGGCCTTGTCCTGATAGTAATCATCCAGGTACAAAATATTTGCATAAGAACGCTTTTTCTCGTGGAAAAGGCAAATTTTTTCCTGTTGAGTTTACTCCTCCTGAAAAAGAAGCTGATGAAAAGTACAATTTTATCTTAATGACAGGAAGGATGTTATACCATTTCCATACAGGTACAATGACCAGGCGATCCGATCCTATTAACAGGCATGAGCCCGACGCTTACGTTGAAATAAATATAAGAGATGCAAGAAAATTGGGGATCAAAGATAAAGATAGAGTTAGAATAACTTCTCGTCAGGGAACAATTGAAACCTATGCAAAAGTTGGAGAAAGAGTTAAACCAGGTCAACTTTTCATGCCTTTTCACTATGCGGAAAGTCCAGCCAATAAACTTACCAATCGTGTTTATGATTCAAAAGCAAAGATACCTGAATTAAAAATAACCCCAGTTAAATTGGAAAAAGTTGAAAAAAGAGTTTCACAAAGAGAGGTTTTGATTGATGAACGCTATACTTCTATCAGGAGGCAAGAGCAGTAGATTTGGAACTAACAAGGCATTGGAATCTGTTAATGGAAGACCTTTGATAGAACAGATCGTCCAAAGCCTAAAAAATGCATTTGAAAAAGTTTACATAATAGGGAATGTAAAAGAGTATGCGTTTTTGCAAGATGTGTTTTTTTGTGAGGATATAATACCAAATAAAGGTCCGTTAGGTGGTTTGTTTACTGGTTTAACCTGTTCTGATAGCGACTACAACTTTTTGACAGCTTGTGACATGCCATTTTTGACAATTGGTTTTTTTGAGTTTTTAAAGTTTCAAAAGAAAGATTATGACGTTCTTGTACCCGAGTACAACTCTTACCTTGAGCCACTTGCTGCTGTTTATAGCAAAAAATGTTTGCCTTTTATCAGTGCTACACTAAAAATGAATCAATTGAAGTTGAAGAGTTTTTTTCCCAAAGTAAAGGTTAGAATAATAAAAGAAACCATTATAAGAGAAATTGGAGAGCCGGAAAAATTGTTTTTCAATATAAATTATAAAGAAGATGTTCAGAAATTGGAAATAAATCTGGAAAGGAGTGAAAAAATTTGAAAATAAAATTCTTTTCCCTTATAAAGTTTGATTTGAAAAAGGATGAAGTCGATTACCAATTATCAGGATCGAAATCTGTTAAAGAAATAATAAAATTATTGGATCGAGAGTTCGATAATTATTTTAGTAGAAAACTACTAAAAGATGGGGAAATTAAAAGCGGTACGATTATATTATTAAATGGAAGAAATATTCGCCATCTACAAGGACTAGATACGTTGGTAGAAAATAAAGACGAAATAACAATTTTTCCCCCTTCTGGAGGAGGATAATATGGATTACTTGGAAAGACAAAAAATGTTGTTCACAGAAGAAGAGGTTTTAAAGTTAAAACAAGCTGTTGTCTATATTGGTGGAGCTGGAGGTCTTGGAACTCATCAGGCATTGGAGTTACAAAGGGTTGGTGTAAAAAAAATATATTTGGTGGATTATGATAAGGTTGAGCTTTCTAATTTAAACCGTCAAGTATTATATGGCATGGATAGCATCAGCGAATACAAAGTCGATCAAGCTAAAAAAACTCTTGAATCTTTTAACTTGCCAACGATAATAGAAACAAAGGTAGAAAAAATTTCAAAAAAGAGTAAAATACCAACAGATGTGAACGTTATATTAGACGCTCTTGATAATTTCGAAACGAGATATATTCTTGAACAACTTGCTTGGAAATCCAACGTTCCTTATATACATGCAGGGGTTAATCAGTGGTATGGTCAATTGACAACTATAATACCGGGTAGAACTTTGTCTTTAAAAGATATATTTGGAGAAGTGGATACAACAAAGGAAAAGGTCTCTACTATCTCACCTGTCGTATCTATCATGGCATCTCTTCAAGTAATAGAGGCGATTAAAGTAATAACTGGGAGGAAAAATACCCTAGATAACAAGTTGCTACTTATAGATTTAAAGGATTATTCCGTTGAAATAATTAAACTTCAATGAAAAATAGAACTTCCATTCCTCTACTAATCCTTGCTCTTCAAGATAAGATTAAGAAAAGCGCTCATTTGCAAGAATTTGCCTTCTAATTGAAAATAACTGCCTCTAAACGCTTCTAATTGTCAATAAATCGAATTGACTTTTTTGAAACATAAGAGTTAAAATAATAGTAAGTTAAATTTTCAAAAAATAGGTTTTTAATGTAACAAAAATTTTGTTCTTTTCAAGTAAATACAGTTTAGTTAACATCCTAAAACTACCAAAGGAGGAGTGTACATGAAAGTATTGATGTTGGATCAGGCAAAGTGCACGGGATGTAGGGCATGTGAGTATGCTTGTTCTTTTGAGCATACGGGAAAGTTTAACCCCCTTGACTCTCGAATCAAAGTTAATGAATTTTGGGAAGATTTAACCTTCGTTCCAAGTGTTTGTCTGCAATGTGAGAGAGCGTATTGTGAAGAAGTATGTCCTACTTCTGCATTGACTAAGAACCCTGAAACAGGGGTGGTAGAACTTAACAAGGAAAAATGTATCGGATGTAAACAGTGTATCGTAGCATGTCCATGGGGATCCATAAAATTGGATCATACAGGCAAAGAGGTTATAAAATGCGATAACTGTGGTGGAGATCCAGCGTGTATTAAAGTGTGCTATCCAGGTGCTTTGTCTTACGAAGAAGTAGAAGATATCACAAATGTGAAAGTACAGGAAACCGCCACCCGCCTTAAAGAAATAGCAAAAGATTTAGTAAAGGGGGGAGCTTAATATGATAAAAGGTGGATTTAAAGGTAAATTATTGAGAGTAAACCTAACAACCAAAGAAGTAAAAAGTGAAGCATTGAATGAAGAATGGGCTCAGAAATACTTAGGAGGTAGAGGGTATGGGACTCGTTTGTTGTTGGAAGAAATAGATCCGAAAATAGATCCTCTCTCTGAAGAAAATAAGGTCATTTTTGCCACTGGTCCTTTAGATGGAACATTAGCCCCTTCTTCTGGAAGAACTATGGTAATCACCAAAGGCCCTTTGAATGGAGCTATTGCATGTTCTAATGCAGGTGGACATTTTGGTCCCGCTTTGAAACACACAGGATACGATATGATCGTTGTTGAAGGAAAATCAGCCGAACCCGTATATATATGGATTAACAAAGGTAAAGTAGAAATCAGATCCGCAAAGGAAATATGGGGGAAATTGGCTGACGAAAGTGACGAACTAATCAGAGAACAAACACATCCCTTGGCTGAAACCATGACGATTGGGCCAGCAGGAGAAAAACTTTCTCGTATCTCTAGCGTAATGTTCAATGGTCACAGGGCTTCTGGAAGAACCGGTGTTGGTGCGGCAGTTGGAAGCAAGAACCTAAAAGGTATAGCCGTTAGAGGTAATGAAGATACTCCAGTGGCTGATCCTGAAGCTTTTATGAAAGCAATTTATAAGGCTAGAGATATTTTGAGTAAAGACGCCTTTGCAGGTCAAGGAGCTGCTATGTTGGGTACCGCCATGTTGGTAAATGTTATTAATGGTGTTGGTGCGTTTCCAACTAATAATGCCCAAGATGCTTATTTCCCAGAGGCAAATAAAATCAGTGGAGAAACACTGAGGGAGAAAAACTTAATTAGAAATGAAGGATGTGCAGAGTGTCCTATAGCTTGTGGCAGAGTAACGGTGGTAAAAAGTGGACCATATAAAGGTACTATTGGGGGAGGTCCAGAATACGAATCAGTTTGGTCGTTTGGTGCAATGTGCGGTGTTTCAGATCTTGATGCGGTGATAAGCGCCAATCATCTTTGTGATAAATATGGAATCGATACTATCTCTATGGGTTCAACGGTCGCCTGTGCCATGGAATTGTACGAAAAAGGATATATGCCCAAGGAAGATGCCCCCTTTGAGCTTAGATTTGGTTCAGCAGAAGCTATGTTAAAAGCTGTGGAATTAGCGTGCAAACAAGAAGGAGATTTTGGTAAATTGTTAGCTCAAGGCTCCTATCGTTTAGCGGAACATTATGGTCATCCAGAACTTTCTATGTCGGCGAAGAAACAAGAGTTCCCTGCATACGATCCAAGGGGTATCAAAGGTATGGGTTTAGAATATGCTACTAGTAATCGTGGTGCTTGCCACGTCAGAGGATATGGAACAGCCGTAGAGGTATTGGGAGACGCTGATCAGTACGCTTATGAAGGCAAAGCAGCTTTAATCAAAACTTTACAAGATCTGACATCAGCACTTGATTCTTCAGGAATATGTTTGTTCACGACTTTTGGTCTCAGTGCTAATGAGTTAGCCGAGATGGTGTCAACTGCAACAGGTTTTTCAATAGATGCTCAAGAGTTCATGAAAATTGGAGAAAGAATTTGGAATATTGAAAAGCTTTTCAATCTAAAAGCAGGCTTTACGAGAAAGGATGATACATTACCACCGAGAATATTAAATGAGCCAATCAAAACTGGTCCTTCGAAAGGTCATGTAGAAGATCTTGGAAAGATGTTAGACGAATACTATCAGTTAAGAGGATGGGATAAAGACAGTGTTCCCACAGACGAAAAACTTAAAGAATTGGAGGTCCAGATTTTAAAATGAGACACGTTATCGTTGGAGCTAGTGCAGCCGGCTTAAATGCTGCTCGAACATTAGAATCTCTGGATCCTCAAGGGGAAATTACTATATTATCCGCTGAAGAAGTATTCCCCTACAGTAAAATGTCTCTACCTTATTTATTGTCAAATAAAGTGAAAAAAAGAGATTATCTGTTTCTTCCCCATCCATCTAAGGCTAAACTTCTACTGGGGCAAAGGGTTGTCAACATTGATGTTGAAAGAAAAAAGGTAGAAACTGCTCAAAACAAAACATTTTCCTACGATAAATTGTTGATAGCAACTGGAGCGGAACCATATGTTCCGGATATGGAGTTAGAAGGATCTCCGTTAGTGCTAACGGTGCGAAATCTTTCAGATATGGATAAATTGAAAGATAAATTGAACAAAAGCGATGTTAAAAGAGTAATACTTTCTGGTGCGGGATTGGTTAATTCTGAGATTGCTGATGCCTTAGCAGAACTTAATATACCGGGTACTTTTGTTATAAGATCGTCAAGGATGTTGTCTCAGATCGTTGATGAAGAAGGCTCAGAAATTATTGCTGAAAGAGCTATAGAAAGTGGAATGGAGTTAATAACGGGTGAAAGCATAACTAAGGTTCAAGAAGAAGGAGATCACGTAAATGTATTTCTTTCATCAGGCAAAGTAATTCAAGGTAGTTGTGTTGTTGTAGGAAAAGGAGTTAAGCCGAGTATAGATTTTCTCGAAAAAACGCCTATTAAATGTGATACTGGCATCTTGGTAAACGAATATATGGAAACCTCTGTTAAGGATGTTTATGCAGCAGGGGATGTGACGGAATCCATAGATTTAATCTCTGATGAATATGAAATACATGCCTTATGGCCTGTTGCGATGGAACAAGCAAGGATAGCTGCCACCAATATGGCGGGTTATTCTTGGAAATATCCCAAAGAAGTATCTAGAAACATAGTCAATTTATTTGGAGAAGTTGTTTTCACGGGAGGCATAAGTAAAGAGGATGCTTACGACGTTTATAAGGAAAAAGAAGGCAGAAGCTACCATAAAATTCTGGTGAGAGATGGCAAACTTGTTGGTTTTATCTTTGTTGGAGGCGTTCTAAATCCAGGGGTTTATTTAGCAGCGATGAAAAATCAATGGGATATAAGTCATCTATTGAATGAAGCAATAAAAGGTGCGTTAAGTTATTCGATGTTCAAGGCTCCTACGAGAGAAGTTGTGAATATATAACTTTAATATTTAAGTTCTTTTGAAAACAATTTTTTTCATATACATTTTATAATGTCTTCGATCTATGTTACCTAAGGAATTTATTCTATGGTGACTTAGACGATAGGGTATAGAAGGAAACTTCTATGCCTCCCGCATTAGGAAAGGAGACACATTATGAACCGGTGTCTTCACACGCCGGTTTTTTTATTTTGTAATGTCATTATTTTTTTAAGCTGTTCTCCTTTCCTCAATCTTCTAGGTTGATTGCACAGTAGAGATTGGATAAATTAGTTTTAGAGTTTATAAACTCAGATAAAAAAATTTAGATAAGAGGAGAGGAAATAATGAAAAGCTTTTATAAGTACACATTTATGTTATTTGTTTTTTTAATTGGGACGATGATGATGGGTGAAGAGATTAGCGGGGAGATTATAGTTTTCCATGCAGGGTCTTTAAGCGTTCCCTTTGCACAAATTGAAAAAGCGTTTGAAAGCCAGTATCCAGGAACAGATGTTATTAGGGAAGCAGCGGGAAGTAGAGAAGCTGTTAGAAAGGTTACCGATCTTGGAAAGGAAGCGGATGTTATAGGTTCTGCGGATTATACCGTTATCGAAAATCTGATGATCCCTGAGTACACAGAATGGTACATAAATTTTGCCAACAACGAGATGGTAATAATGTACACAGAAAATTCTCGTTACAAAGATGAGATTAATTCTGACAATTGGTATGAGATTCTTTTGCGCCCAGATGTTGAGTACGGTCATTCGGATCCAAATGCTGATCCTTGTGGATACAGAAGTCAGATTGTTTGGAAATTAGCAGAAAAATATTATGGAGTGGATAATCTATATCAAAAACTTGCTGATAACTGTCCACCAAAAAACGTTAGACCAAAAGAAACAGATTTAATTGCATTATTAGAGGCAGGAGAACTGGATTATATTTTCATTTATAAATCTGTAGCATTGCAACATCAAATGCCCTACGTGGAATTACCAGAACAAATTAATTTAAAAAGTACAAAATATGCCGATTTTTATGCAACAGCTTCTTTTGATGTAACGGGTAAAGAGCCAGGTGAGATGATAACGCAAGTAGGGCAACCTATGGTATATGCTTTAACCATTCCTAAGAACGCTCCAAATCCACAGGGAGCAATTGCTTTCATTAAATTCGTCATTGGCCAACAAGGACAAGCCATCATGGAAGAAAATGGGCAACCGCCAATTAATCCCCCAGAAGGTGTAAACATTGAAAAAGCTCCTTACGAGATTCAAGACTTCTTAAAAGGTGGAGCGAATGATTAAAAAAGCATGGTTCGAATTAATACTTAGTTTTTTGGGGATACTATTGTTGTTTTTCATAGCTACCCCAGTAGCCAAGCTTATCTTTGGAGTTGAACCGCAAGTTCTTATCGACACTGTAAAAGAAGAAGAAGTTTACACTTCCATATTGCTTACTTTCAGTGCATCGTTGGTTGCAACTTTAATTTCCATATTGTTAGGGGTACCTTTGGCTTACCTACTTGCTCGTAAAGATTTTTTTGGTAAATCTTTTGTTGAAAGTTTAATAGATATCCCCGTTATAATACCACATACAGCAGCTGGTATAGCGCTTTTGATGGTTTTTGGTCGTAATTTTTTTCTAGGAAGGTTCTTCTCGATATTTGGAATAGAGTTCGTTGGCGAATTTGCAGGAATAGTTGTTGCAATGATGTTTGTTAGTATGCCTTTTTTGGTGAATGAAGTTAAAGAAGGGTTCAAATCTATCGATGTTAAATTGGAAAAGGTTGCTAGAAGTTTGGGTTCATCCTCTGCTCGAACTTTCTTCAAAGTATCGCTACCTTTGAATTTTAACCATTTAATTTCTGGTTCACTTATGATGTGGGCAAGAGGATTATCTGAATTTGGAGCGGTTGTTATTTTAGCTTATCATCCAATGACGGCGTCGGTACTTATTTACGAGAGATTTACTTCCTTTGGATTGAAGTATTCGAGCCCCGTTGCAGCCATTATGGTGATAACAAGTCTCATTGTGTTTATCTTTTTAACACTCATAAACAGAAAGAATTCAGTGGAAGGTCGAGAGAGGGAAAACGAACTTGATTAAAATCGCGAATATATCGAAGAGATTTAAAAAGTTTTCTTTAGAAGATATCAGTTTGAATATCGAAGATAACGAGTATTTTGTAATTTTGGGGCCAACAGGTGTAGGTAAAACAGTGATTCTTGAGATTATAGCAGGTTTAATAAAACCCGACTTTGGGGATGTGTTTATTGGTGAGAAAAGAATTACAAATTTACCTCCTGAAGAGAGAAATATTGGAATGGTTTATCAGGATTACATGCTCTTTCCACATCTAAATGTGGAAGAGAATATTGTTTTTGGATTAAAATCGAGGAGAGTTAAAAAAGATGAGATTAGATATCTATTAAACAACATAGTAGAGCTTTTTCGCATAGAACATTTACTCACAAGAAAAACGAAGAATCTAAGTGGAGGAGAGAAACAAAGAGTAGCTCTTGCACGGGCTTTAATTACTTCTCCACAAATTTTGTTGTTAGATGAACCTTTAAGTGCATTAGATCCTCAAACAAAAGAAAAATTTATAGAAGATTTGAAGAACTTACATAAACAGCTCAAGACTACTACAATTCATGTAACACATGATTTTAATGAAGCATTTTCTTTAGCGGATAAAATCGCTATAATGAAAGATGGGAAGATCGTTCAAGATGGTGATTCAAAAGATGTGTTCAACAAACCGAATTCTGATTTTGTTGCTCAATTTACAGGGGTTAGAAATATTTTTCGAGGAGAAATAATTAATGATGATTCTGATACCTATGTTTCAGTAAATGGATTGAAAATAAGGGTGGCTACTGAAAAGAAAGGGAACGTTAATATCTCTATCAGACCTGAAGATATATTGTTATCTATAAAACCTCTTGATTCAAGCGCTAGGAATGTTTTCCCTGGAGTAATAAAACGGATTTGTGAACAATTATCTATAGTTCATGTTACTGTGGATATCGGTATTCCTTTGGTGGTGTATATAACAAGGCAGTCGTTGAAAGAGTTAAATTTAGTAGAAAATAAAAAGGTTTTTGTTACATTCAAAGCCTCTGCGGTGCATGTTTACTAAGATGGGAGGAACTTTTTTTGGTTACGATCGTTGTTGGTGGAAAATCGAGTAATGTAGGTAAATCTACTTTAATTTCACAAATGATAAAGAATTTAAACTGTCACGTTGGAGTGATAAAAACGTCTCTCCATAAAAATAATAAGGAAATAGAAGTTACGGATGATCCTTCAATTATCAACGAGAAAGGTAAAGATACTTCGCTTTTTAAAGGATCTGGAGCGCAAAATGTAATCTTACTAAAAACAAATTATGAAGGATTGTTGGAAGGTTATAGAAGGGCACGCAAGCTCTTAGATGAGGATATAGAATATTTGATCATTGAAGGAAACAGTATCCTAGATTTTGTTAGACCAACTTTAGTTTTTTACATTGATTCTGATGATACACAAGAAAAAGAATCGGCAACTAAAGCCAAAAGTAAAGCCGATATTATAATCAATAGAGAAAACCTTGAAGAGTTAATCAAAGACGGAAACAGTATGAAATTCAAGATTAATTTTGAACAAGTGAGTTGTTTTAATGCACACGCTATCTGTAAAGCATTGAATATCAAATTACCTAAATTTGGGAAATTGTTGGATGATCAAAACATCAAAGTTCGGTACTGTCAGCTTGGTTTATTCAAATAGAGACGGAGGCTAAGTATGTCTGAATTCTTGGATTTAAATACCCCAGAAATGTTTTGGGAAATTGTCGATAAAAGCCTAAATAAGGGCTCGTTACCATCAGAAACGATAAACTTTAAAGAGTCAAATGGGAGAATTTTAGCGGAGGATTTATTTTCTCCCATCGATCTTCCACCTTTTAGCCGATCAACTGTTGATGGTTTCGCTGTGAAAGCGGAGGATACTTTTGGTGCCTCGGAAAGTATGCCTATCTATTTGAACGTTAAAGGTGAAGTGTTTATGGGGCAAGAAACAAAGGTAAGGGTTGAAGTTGGTGAGGCTGTAAAAATTCCAACGGGTGGAATGTTGCCAGAAGGATCAAATGCGGTCGTTATGGTAGAATATGTTGATTACGTTGGTGAAAAAATGATTGAAATCAATCGTTCTGTCGGAGTCGGTGAAAATGTAGTTTATAAGGGTGAAGATATTCCTAAGGGGAAGGTACTTTTAAATAAATACCATAAGATCAGGCCACAGGATGTAGGTGCTCTAGCAGGCTTAGGAATAACTGATGTTGAAGTTTATAAAAAACCAAAAGTAGCTGTAATTGCCACAGGAGACGAATTAGTCTCCCCTGAAAGTGTTCCTGGAGTCAGTGAAATCAGGGATATAAATAGCTACACAATAGGAACAACATTAGAAGAAGTAGGTGCAGAAATTAGATACGTTGGGATAATTCCAGATAAATTTGATTTTTTGAGAGAGAATATAAAAAACAATTTAGATTGCGATTTGATTCTGATCTCTGGAGGTAGTTCTGTAGGAGTCAAAGACATGACGGTAGAAGTTTTGAATTCTTTAGGGGAACCTGGTGTATTGTCTCAAGGAATTACGATCAAGCCCGGTAAACCTACAATTTTTGCAGTAGTTGAAGGCAAGCCTATTTTAGGCTTACCCGGCCACCCTTCATCATCCTTTATCATTACCCAGGTGATTGTTAAACCATTGGTAGAGAAGATAATGGGTATAAAAGAAAAAAGCATAAAATGTAATATTAAAGCAAAGTTAAGTAGAAATTTGGATTCCGACAAGGGAAGAGAAGAGTACATCCCAGTTCGATTGATTGAAACTGCTGAAAAGAATCACATCGCTGAGCCGATAGTCGGTGAATCAGCAATGATATCAAAATTTGTTTATGCAGATGGTTATATAAAAATAGATGCTAACAAAGAAGGACTCAATAAAGAAGAAACGGTAGATGTCTATTTATACTAATTCTATTTATCTTTATGGTTAGGCTGAGGGTAAATGGGCTAAAACTCCTTTATCCTTATAGGTGGGCAATAGGACAAAGAGGCTGCCAGTCTTTTCCTTATGGGTGGGAAGCGGGGCGAAGGGGCGCTATATAAGAGCTTTTCAAGGTAGTAAATTGAATTCAAGAAGGTGGATAAATGAGTAAAATATATTTAGAAAAAGTCTCTTTAGAAAAAGCTATGGATGAATATTTTAAGATTTTCAAAGATTATTCTATTGAAACAGAGAATATTAAAGCCGAAAATTCTAGTGGTAGAGTCACAGGAGAAGCTATATATGCAAAAAGGTTTGGGCCACATTATTATGCTTCCGCAATGGATGGTATAGCGGTTAAAGCTTCAAATACATATGGAGCCAGTAAAACGAATCCATTAATGTTGAAAAAAGGGTTAGATGCGGTTATAGTTGATACTGGGGATCCGATACCAGAAGGATTTAATGCGGTTATTAAGATAGAAGAAATAAATGATGAAGGCGATTTTTACATTATAGAAAAAAGCGCTACACCATGGCAAAATATTAGAGCTATTGGAGAAAGTGTGATGAAAGGGCAATTAATGTTCCCGGTAAATCATATGATACGGCCTTATGATGTGGGAGCTTTATTAGAAGCAGGTGTGAAAGAAATTAATGTCAAAAAAAAGCCTTTGATAGGGATCATTCCAACGGGTGATGAAATTATCCCACCCAATCAGGAACCAGAAAAAGGCCAACTTGTTGATTTCAATTCGACTATAATGAAGATTTATGGCGAACAATGGGGAGCAAAAGTTTCAATTACAGAGATCCTCCCTGACAAATATGAAGATCTCAAGAAAAAAGTGTTGGATGAGGTAGAGAAAAATGATATTTTGGTCATTATAGCTGGTTCTTCTGCCGGTAGGGAAGATTACACTGAGAAAATTTTAAATGAGGTGGGAAGAGTAATTGTGCATGGCATTAATATAATGCCAGGTAAACCTGTTATTCTAGGTATTATAAAAGGCAAGCCGGTAATTGGTATACCTGGTTATCCCCTCTCTGCGTTGCTGAATTATTATATTTTTGTACGGACACTTGTGTATCAGATGCAAAGTTTGGGCGTTCCAGAAATGCCATATATAAATGCGGTTGTTCGTAGAAAAGTTCCTTCACAAGTTGGGTTGGAAGAATTTTTAAGGGTTAATTTAGCTTTTATTGACGGAGAATACGTAGCGGTTCCCAGAAAAAGGGGATCGGCTGCCATGGAGTCACTGGTGAATGCAGATGGTATTATGCCTGTCCCAGAAAAATCTGAAGGAATAGGTATCAACGAAAAGGTGAAAATATATATTTTGAAACCCATCTCCTCCATTTCAAAAAACGTGTTGTTCATTGGAAGCCATGATTATTCATTAGACATATTGGTTAATGAAATAAAATCTCAAAAACTTGGATTTAACTTTAACATTCAATCTGTGGGGAGTATGGGCGGGTTGATGTCGCTTAAAAGAGGTGAGTGTCATTTGGCAGGGGCCCACCTTTTGGATCCACAAAGTGGAACGTACAATAAAACTTACGTTAAAGAGATTTTAGGTGATAAAAAAGTAACTATGGTGAATTTAATTTGGAGACAACAGGGTTTAATTGTACCAAAAGGTAACCCTTTGGGATTGAAAAAGATAGAGGATTTAAGCCGTCCAGATATTAACTTCATCAATAGACAGAAAGGCTCAGGTACGCGTGTATTATTAGATTATTGGTTAAACAAAAAGGAGATACCTTCAAAATCAATTAGGGGATACGAGAGAGAAGAATTCACCCACACTGCTGTTGCAGCAGCCGTTGCAAATAAATCTGCAGATGTAGGATTAGGGATAAAAGCAGCTGCCGATGCTATGGATTTGGATTTTATACCTCTTTTAGAAGAAAGATATGATTTTATAATTCCAATTGACTTTCTACAAGATACAAGGATGAAAAAAATTATAGAGGTGATTAATTCTGAAAAGTTTAAAAGCCAAGTAATTGCATTAGGTGGTTATAGAACAGATAATACAGGAGAAGTAATGTCTTAAAAAGGAGAGTTTAATTATAATGATTGATAAATACGGAAGAAGTATCGATTATCTTAGAATATCGATAACAGATAGATGTAATCTACGTTGTATTTATTGTATGCCACCCCAAGGTGTAACTTTCAAGCCCCATAGCAGTATTCTAAGATACGAAGAAATAATCAAAATTGTTGAAGTAGGTACTGAACTTGGTATAAAAAAAGTTCGTATCACAGGTGGTGAACCTCTTGTTCGGCAAGGCGTAGTAGATTTAATCAAGGAGTTAAGGAAAATTTCTGCACTTGAAGATATTACTATGACAACCAATGGTGTTCTTCTACCAAAATATGCTTTTGCTTTAAAAAGGGCAGGTTTGTCTAGGGTTAACATAAGTCTTGATTCTTTAAATCCCGATACCTATAAAACAATTACTCGAAGGGGCGAGTTTTCACAAGCAATTGAAGGGATTAAAGCAGCACTTGAAGTTGGCTTAAATCCAGTAAAGATTAATACCGTTGTGATGAAGGGTTTAAACGATAGTGAATTGGAAAGTTTTGTTGAACTCACAAAGGATAAAGATCTACACGTGAGATTTATTGAATATATGCCTATGGGTGAAACAAGCCTTCTTTCTGGTAATTATTATGTATCTCTAAACGAATTCAAGGAAAAAATTATCAATAAGATGGGTATGGTCCCTGTAAATATAAAAAATAATGGCCCTTCAAAGGATTTCAAAGTCCCTGGGGCAAAGGGAACTGTAGGGTTTATCACCGCTATTAGTCATAACTTTTGTTCAACATGTAATCGGATGAGATTAACCGCTGATGGATTTTTGAGGCCTTGTCTTGCCAGCGATGTTGAAGTAAATATGCGCGATGAAGATGGGAAGATTTCTACAGAAGGTGTGAGAGAAAAGTTTGAAAAAGCTCTTCTTCTTAAACCTATTAGTCACAACTTTTACAAAAATAATTTCTTCCCAAAGAAAAATATGTCTCAAATTGGAGGATAGGTATGAAAGAATTTACCCATATAGACGAAAAAGGTAGAGCAAAGATGGTTGACGTTACAGATAAAGGTGAAACCAAAAGAGAAGCTATAGCCTATGGACAGATAAAGCTAAAAGAATCAACCCTTGAAAGGATAAAGAATGGTCAGATAGAAAAAGGAGCTGTTTTAGAAACTGCAAGAGTGGCTGGAATTATGGGTGTTAAGAAAACAGCTGAGTTAATCCCAATGTGTCACCCTTTGTTGATAACCGGCATAGATATAAAATTTGAATTTGAAAATGCCACAACTTTAGGTATCTACGCAACGGTGAGGACAACAGGCAAAACGGGGGTTGAAATGGAAGCATTTACTGGTGTTTCAATAGCGGCTTTAACTGTGTACGATATGTGTAAGGCTGTAGATAAAGATATGGTGATTAAAAATATAAAATTACTCAAAAAGACTGGAGGTAAAAGTGGAACTTATGTTAGAGAAAACGATGAGTAGAGAAGGTAAAGTAGTCAAAGTTTGTAAATGTGAAAAAAGAGGAATGCTCAAAAAAGTACAAGATAAAATAAACATTATAACTAATTATGGCGTTGAGGGTGACTATCATGCAGGAAAAAGTCATAGGCAAGTCAGTCTGTTGGGCATAGAAAGCCTTGAAAAGATAGTGAAAGAAAAGAATTTAAATTTAAAAGATGGATATTGCAACTTCGCACAGAATATAACCATAGAAGGGATAGAGTTATATAAATACCCTGTGGGAACCAAATTTAGAGTAGGTGAAAGTGTATTACTCGAAATTACCGAAATAGGGAAAGCAGGAGAATTCAATCCTGATAATATAATGCTGACAGAGGGGATCTTCGCCAAAGTTTTAGAAGGAGGCATCGTGATTCCGGGTGATAAATTAACGATTGTATCAGAGTAGGAGGGGAAGTAATGATTAAAGTAGCAATAATAACAATAAGTGATAAAGGATCAAAGGGTTTAAGACAAGACAAAAGTGGTGAATTACTAATAAAGATGGTTGAAGAGGAAGGTTGGATTAAAACTCTTTACCTAATAATTCCAGATGAAAAAGAAGAAATAGAACAAAAATTAAAAGAAGTAGCCGACAATAATATTGCAGACTTAATACTCACAACAGGAGGAACGGGTTTTGCTCCAAGAGATGTTACACCCGAGGCTACGAAAAACATTATCGAAAAAGAGGTTCCAGGAATTCCGGAAAAAATCAGATATGCCACAGGGGAGAATACCCCAATGGCATATCTTTCTAGAGGAGTTTGTGGCATTAGAAAATTTACTCTAATCATCAATTTTCCAGGTAGTACTAAGGCGGTTAAAGAATGTTTTGAAGCTGTTAAGGATCTTATCCCACACGGAATTAATATTTTAAAGGGTGAGATAACAGAACATTAGAAAAAAGCCATATATGTAACTAAAGCGAATCAATTAATTTTAAATACAAGGGCAGTTTTCTCTGGGATTTTCAGAGATTTTTTGCCATCATTATAAGAATTATCTTCTAAAGTGAAATCTTTTGTTGAGAATAAAAGAGTTATATTGCCTTCTTTTTTATCGAGTAGCCATAATGGCAGTTCAACATCGATCTCTTTTTCTTCTCTATTTATAATGGTGACTATATTTTCACTTTCATTCCATGAAGCGTAAGATACGTATCCACTATTCCAATCAAGAAAATCAAAAGATCCCTTTCTCAATGCAGGATGCTCTTTGTACATTTTAATTAATTCTTTTGTGAAATTAAACAACATTTTATTTTCTTCACTTTCTTTTCCCCAAGGGTAAGGTCTCCTATTATCTGGGTCTGTCCAACCTTCCAAACCTATTTCATCACCGTAGAATAATCCTGGTGATCCTGGAAGAGTAAACATTGTGACTAATCCTATTTTGAAAACATCTAAATCCTTTCCAAGGGAAGCTTCTTCATGAGTTTGCGGTCCCAATCTTCCGACTTTTTGTGTAGTTCTTGTCATCCATCTAGAATGATCATGGTTGCTTAGTTGGTTTAATGCAATAAATTTACTATTCATAGGTAATTGAGATAAAGACCATCTCACTGAGTTAACGAAATACTCAGCATTTTTAAAGAGCTCAGGTTTGTGATTCTCGTTGTGTTTTTCCATGCCTGTAAGAAAATAACTAACGGGATCCATACAGGTTATATAATTCATTATAGAATCCCAACATTTTCTTTCTAACCAAGCAAGAGGTGATTTATAAATTTCTGCAAATATTATAGATTCAGGATTTGACTTTTTTACAACTTTGTAGAAGAATCTCCAAAAGGCTGTATTCATCTCAAAAGATTTACCTAAATCATCTGCAACATCGAGTCTCCATCCATCTGCATTGAAAGGTTCGCTAACCCATTTTTTCCCAATATCCGCTATGTATTTCCATAAACTAATATTTCCATAATTCAATTTTGGTAGGGTGTGAAAGCCCCACCATCCCTCATAGTTATTTTGAGCACTGTCCCAATAAAAATAACTTTTGTAAGGGGAATCCTCCCTATGTAGACTACCTTCACCATATAAATCCATTTCGTCTATCCATTTATGAAAAGAACCACAATGGTTGAAAACACCATCTAAAATAATTTTTATATCTTTTTCATGGGCTTTTTGAATCAAAAGCTTTAGAATTTCATCGCTTTTTTCAAGGTTCTTTATAGATGTAGTTCTGACTTTGTACTTTTCGTTCAGATCTTCCGAATCTTCCTCTATAACCCCAAAATGAGGGTCTACATGTTCGTAATCTTGAGTATCATATTTGTGCGGACTTGGAGAAACAAAGATAGGGTTTAGGTAAATCGTTTCCACTCCTAAATCTTTTAAGTAATCAATCTTTTCTAAAACTCCTTGTAAATCTCCGCCATAAAACTCCCTATGACCATTTTTAGGATCTGGCAGTGAGTTCCAATCTTTTTTTAAAACTTCTTGACCATCGTATTGATACTCATGGGATACTGGATCATTTGTTTCATCTCCGTTTTTGAATCGATCAACAAATATTTGATAATATATAGAACCATGGGACCATTTTGGAGTTTTAAAATCTGCGACGAGTACAAAGTCATGAATAGCACGATTTTCTACAATACCCATAGCGTCATAGAACACTTTTTTGCCCTTTTCTATTAAATCTATTTCGAAATGGTACCTAACAATTCTATCTGGCATTTTGAAAGTACTTTCAAAAAAATAAAAGTAAGTAGTTTCTTTTGAGAGTTGCATTGGTTTATGTTGATAATTTTTTAAATTTTTTTGAGGAGTAAAGATAACACTTCCAATACTTTTACCTAAGTATTTTGGAATTCTTAGTTTAATCGTTACCTTGTCATCTATGCTTGGCTCCTCGGGATAAAAATAGGAGTTAGTTTGATCTGAATATATGCCTTTCATAATTATCCTCCGTAATTATTGTTTGAGATTTTAGTATGTTGATTTAATTCTTCTACATATTTACTTTCCAGTTTTTGTAGTTTTGTAAGTTCCTTTTCTAATTTGTTTTTTTCTTCAATTAATTCTAACACCTTATTATAATCGTCTCCATACTCAAAAAGTTTAGCTTCAACTGAATCTAACTTTTCAAATAACAGTTCCGATTCCGCCCTGATTCTTGAAATTTCATTGTTTAAAGTTTTTATTCTGTTTTTTCTTTTTTTATTTTGTTCGTATTCTTTGTTTACTTTTTTTTCTTTTTTTATTTTAAAAGAGTTATTTTTTATTTCTTCTAAAAGAGATTGAATATTTTCAGATATTTTGGATTCCCCGTTGTCTATTAAAAGAAATTTGTTGGCGATGTTTTCAATAAAAGATTGGTCATGTGAGACAAAGATGATGGCTCCTGTGTACTCTTTGAGTGCTTGTTCCAAACTTTCAATTGTTAGGATATCCAAATGGTTGGTAGGTTCATCCAATATCAAAACGTTTGGTTTCTCAAGTAAAATTTTAGCTAATGCCAATCTGGTGAGTTCTCCCCCAGAGAGTTCGCTTACTTTTTTGAACACTTCACTAGAATAGAATCCAAATCTTCCAAGATACTTTCTTACTTCGAAATCTTTCCAATCCTTTACCAATTCCCACGTTTCATTCAACACGTCAGATTCTTGAGAGAGATTAGATATAACTTGATCTAAATATCCGATTTTGATATTGTATCCCCATTCAATGTTCCCTTCATGATTTTCTAATTCACCTATCAATAATTTTAATAAAGTGCTCTTTCCGCAACCATTTTTTCCTAATATAGCTAATTTTTCTTCTTCGTAGAGTTCAAAAGAGATGTTTTCTAGTAATTCTTGTTCTTCGTTGTATGAAAAAGATAGGTCTTTAACCTCTACTACCTTGTAACCAGTTTTTGTGGGTTGGGGGATCTTTACGTCTATACCTTTTTCTTCTTCGATGTTTTGAATCTCTTGGAGTTCATTTTTCAACTCTTCCAATTTTCTTTCACGGATTACTGCCTGCCTGACCATTTTTTCTGTTCCCCAACTTCGGTAACGCTTTATCATTTTTTCGAGTCTTTCTATTTCTTTTTCTACGTTCTGTTTTCTTGAATTTACTGAATTTATATAAATTTCACGTGATTGGATGTATTCTTTGTAGGTTCCTTTGAATTCCCAAATCTTTGAATTGTTTATTTCCCAATATTTGTTACACAACTGTTTTAAAAATGTCCTGTCGTGGGATACGATAACCATTGCACCTTTGTAATTTTTGAGATAGTTGATTAACCAATCAATAGAGTAGAGATCCAGATGGTTAGTAGGTTCGTCAAGAAGTAATAAATCGCTTTTTTCAGAAAGAGTTTTTCCGAGGGATAATCTAGTCAATTCACCACCACTTAAACCAGAAACATTTCTATCCCATTGGCCTTCTTCGAAACCAAGTCCCACTACCAAACTCCTAACGTTCTTATCGACTATGTGTTCAGGTGTAATTTTTGAGACACTTTCCTTTAAAAAGTCATACAAAGTAGGATCTGTTTTATTTAAATCTAATCTATATTGCTTTAAAAGAGATATATTTAAATCATTTTTCTTGAGCACTCGTCCTTCAATAGGCTCAATATTTCCTGAAATAATATTCAATAAAGTAGTTTTTCCGGCTCCGTTTTTACCTATTAAAGCGATCCTATCGTTTTGATTTATAACCAAGTCGACATCATAAAAGAGGTAAAATTCACCGAAATTATGTGAGACATTTTCGAGTCTTAATAGCAAACTTATCACCTTAAGTATTTGTTTTCAATGGTTGATTTGGGGTTGATATTATATAAGAATATATGTCTTCCAGAGTTGGACGTAATTTTCTAATCGAGACGCTGAAATTATTCATTGTAAATGAATTATCTTTCGAATCGATTATTACTTTTTCTTTGGATACGGGTTTTATTGCCAAAACATCCGAGAGATCTTTTAAATAGGTTAATATTTTTTCATGGTCTTTTTCATCGAAAGTGAGCTCGTAAATATTAATTATAGAATCAAATCTTTTGTAAATATTTTCTATATTGTCTTTAATAACAATTTTTCCATCTATGATTATCCCTACACTTGTAGCTAATTGTTCAACTTCCCATAGATAATGGGAAGTTATCACTATTGTTGTTCCATTTTTGATGTTTTCGTTTAATATATAACGCCTTATAAACCTTGAGGATTCTACATCTATGGCATTCGTTGGTTCATCTAACAAAAGTATTTTTGGGGATTTTAATAATGCCCTAGCTATATTCAACTTCTGTTTGTTTCCAGAAGAAAGGTTTTTAGTTAATTTGTTTTTATATTTTTCCAATCCAAAACTATGCAAAAACTCGTTAATTTTTTTATCACTGTCTTCGATATTTGAAGCTAAAGAAAATAATTTTAGGTTTTCATAAGGGGTTAAATCATTTTCCAATACAGAATAATCAGAGACTAAAGAAATCACCTTTCTAAGGTTTTGTTTGTTTTTGGAAAGATCTTTTCCAAGTATTTCCACCTTTCCTTGTGAAGGATTTAAAAGCGTGGAAATAGTCTTCATAATGGTAGATTTGCCTGCACCATTGGGACCTATAAGTCCAAAAATCTCTCCTTCATTAATTTCTAGATCAACATTATCAACCGCAACCGTTTTCCCAAATCTTTTTGTTAAACCCTTAATTGATATTGCTGGTGAAATTTTTTCAGATATTTTCATATTTTTGTTGTTTTCTAATTCTCCTTTCATACTCTTTTTCTGCAATCTTTTCGCGCTTATCGTATTTTTTTAATCCTTTAGCCAAAGCGATTTTAACCTTTATCAGTCCTTTATTGTTAACATAGAATTCGAGCGGAATTATCGTCAAACCTTCCTGTTTAACTTTAGATTGCAAGCGCCTTATTTCTTTTTTATGAAGCAAAAGTTTCCTAGGTCTTTCTGGATCATGATTGAATATAGATGCCCCTGAATAGGGACTAATGTGAATATTGTATAAAATCAATTCTCCGTTTTCTATTTTACAGAAACTATCTTTGAAATTAATTTTTCTTGCCTTGCAGGATTTCACCTCGGTACCTAACAAAGAAATCCCTGCCTCGAAGGTTTCTAATATTTCATAATCGTGAGTAGCTTTTTTGTTTCTTGCCAGAATTGTTATATTTCTTCACCTCTAAAACTTATAATATTCTTTACAAAATTAATTTGAAAAACGATCATCAGCATAATTATTTCTTTTCTTTACTCATTATTTGCATAGTTTCCTCTTCTAATTCTTCTTTTTCCCTTTTCTTTTTATTTAATGCCCCCAAGATTATTTCCGCTCTCCTTTTACCTATTCCACTTACATTTGTTAATTCTTCAAAGGTGGCATTCATTAATTCTTGAAGGTTTGTAAAGCTTTCCACAACTTTTTTTACCGCAGTAGTTGGTAATCTAGTAGAATAAAGGATTCTATAACCTCTAGATGTTAAAGTTGTTTCCTCTAAATCATCTTCAGAGGAAACATCAATATACCCGAGAGTTTTCGCTATTTTGAATGGATCAACCAACTCGTTAAAGTCTAATTCTTTGAATATGCTTGTGGCATCTTCGGGCTTTTGATACTTTAAATTTTCTGAGCTGTAATCCATTATAACAGCGCCCACATACTTAGGGATTGTTCTTAATATTTCTTCGTATTCTAATTTTGCGCTTCCAGCGATTTCTCCCAATTCTAATAAGTATTTTTCGGCTCTTTGTATAATTTTTATCGTAAGTAAACCTTTGGAAAGTATCTCAACAACGTCAGCGAGACTTACATTTCCCCTTGCCTCTTCAATGTTTAGATAGTCTAATAGGTTCATAAAGCTTTGTCTGTATCTTTGGGCAATCGTAATTTCTTGATTTAATCTAGCAAATAAAACGTTTTCAGGCAGAAGTTCATATTTCATTTTATTATAATAAACTGAAACAATGTTCCTTCTTTTAGAAACCGCGACGGTTAAATCTCCCGTTTGAATAGACACTTTTTCAGCAGTTTTGTGTCTCATGCCAGTTTCTGAACTAGGAATGCTCTTATCAGGATTAAGTTGTGTATTTGCTGCAAGAATTTGAGTTCCATCGCTATTCAAGACAATAGCCCCATCCATTTTTGAGAGTTCATAAATTTTTTCGGGTAAAAAATCAGAATCAAGTCTAAAGCCCAACTGTATTAGTCCTTCTTTAAGATGCTTTTCAGGTTGTGAACAAAAAAACAACAATGCTCCCAAGTTTGCTTCCATTATCCTGTCTATACCTTTTCTAATAGGCTTTCCTGGAGCTAGCAAATCAAAAATTCTTTCTAATTTTTCGTTCAAAATTTCATCCCCCTTTTTTGAATAATTTTATCAAATCTTTTACACTTTCTGCAACTACAATAGAGTTTTTTCTAGGGGAAAAATTTTTTGGAATAACTATATTATTAAAACCAATTTTTTGTGAAAGCTCCAATCTTTTCTCTAAAAGAGGAATACCTCTTATTCTCCCATCTAAACCTATTTCTCCAAAGGCTAT
The DNA here is from genome assembly GCF_002895565.1 of Petrotoga mexicana DSM 14811. Classification (GTDB taxonomy): domain Bacteria; phylum Thermotogota; class Thermotogae; order Petrotogales; family Petrotogaceae; genus Petrotoga; species Petrotoga mexicana. The sequence continues at coordinate 50,656 of NZ_AZRN01000004.1, read as the reverse complement.
CGTCGAAGAAGAAAGCGGGGTATCGAATATCGAGGAGATTAAAGATAAAGCTATGGCAACATCCATTGAACTGTCATTGATCCTTAGTCCTCCTGCACTACTAACAAATATATCTTTACTTTCCAATGGGAGCTTCAACTTCTTGGAAAGTACTGCAATTATCATTAAAAGTCTATCTAAAGGTATACCCGAAGTAACCCTTCTAGGTGATCCGTATACAGGGTTACTGACTAAAGCTTGTATCTCTATTGGAAGTAATTTTTGACCAACTTTTACTATAGTTAAAGTGTTTCCTGACTCATTCGAATAATCAGACAAGAAAAAAGAATTTATATTATCTATTGGTTTTAAACCTTTTTGGGTTATTTCAAATAAAATAACTTCATCTGTGGGGCCGTACCGATTTTTAGTCACTTTTAAAAGCCTTAGTCCAGATCCACCTTCCAATTCCATTTGAAGAACACAATCTACCATGTGTTCTAACACTTTTGGACCAGCAATAGCTCCTTCTTTGTTTACATGACCTACCAGAACTATAGGAATATTCATTTTTTTAGCGTATTCCACCATTTTTCTCGTGCTTTCTCTAACTTGGAGAATACTACCAGGTGAAGAATCAATACTGTCTATTTTTAAGGTTTGAACAGAATCTATGAAAATAACGGAAGGTATCATATTAGACTTTTCCATAGCATTAAGTATAACATCCACATTATTTTCGAATATTAATCCTATATTTTTATTTTTTATTTCCAACCGATTGAATCTTTGAACGACTTGTTCTGTCGATTCTTCACCTGAAACGTAGAAGATGAATCCTTCAGGTGTCTGAATAGACTTTGCGATTTGTGCCAATAAGGTGCTTTTTCCAATACCCGGGTCTCCACTCAACAAATAGACAGCACCTTCCACCAATCCACCGTTTAACACATTGTCAATTTCTTGAAAATTAGTAGGGATCTTTTTTGCTGGGGGAAGCTCTTGATCAAGAAAAACTATATCTGGAACTTTAAGGTGTCCAGTATCAATAGAAACATCCGCGGTATTATATTCTACCGCGGATTCTAATTCATTACACATAGGACATTTTGCAAACCATTTATCGGATTCATAACCGCAATTACTGCATACGTAGTGTTTTTGAGATTTTCTCAACTATTGACCACTTTCTTCTCCATTTGTTTCTTGTTTTTCGGACTTTTTCTAAAAGAAAGACTTTCTTTAGATTTTTTGTGAGTTACTAATATTTTATCTCCTTCTTCATATTTTCCTTTTAATAATTCTTCGGACAAAGGATCTTCAATATATCTTTGTATAGCCCTTTTCAAAGGTCTTGCTCCAAAAACAGAATCATAACCTTTTTCCAATAAGAAATTGATAGCACTTTCTTTGACCGATAATGTAAGATTTCTTTCTTCTAATCTACTTTTTAGGTCGCTTAGTTGAATGGATATAATATCTTTAAGTTGATTTTTAGTAAGCGGGTGAAATACAATAACATCGTCTAATCTGTTTATGAACTCTGGTTTGAATGCTTTCTTCACTGCGGACATTACTTCTTGTTTTATGTCTTTGTATTCACTTTCCATCGTGCCTTCTTCTACAAAACCCAAACTTCTCTTAGTTTTGTTGATCTGTTCAGAACCAAGGTTAGAGGTCATAATAATTATTGTGTTTCTAAAGTCAACCGTTCTTCCTTGAGAATCTGTTAATCTTCCTTCATCCATTATTTGTAACAAAATATTGTATACATCTGTATGTGCTTTTTCTATTTCGTCCAGCAAAATTACGGAATAAGGTCTTCTTCTTACAATTTCCGTCAATTGACCGCCTTCATCGTAGCCAACATATCCTGGAGGAGCACCCACAAGCCTTGAGACGCTGAATTTTTCCATGTATTCACTCATATCAATTCTTACTAAATGTGTTTCGTTTCCAAAGAGATAGGCTGCTAAAGTCTTAGCTAGCTCAGTTTTTCCAACACCGGTTGGCCCTAAAAACATGAATACGCCTGTAGGTCTTTGTGGATCTTTTAATCCACTTCGTGCCCTCCTTATAGCCTTTGCAACTGATTTTATAGCTTCATCCTGTCCAACCACTCGTTCGTGTAATACCGCTTCCAAATTTAATAACTTTTCCATCTCTTCGAGACGGAGTTGTCTCAATGGGACACCTGTCCAATTGGATATTATTTCAGCTATATCTTCTTCATTTATTTGAATTATTCTATTTTCAGCTTCAGCTCTCCATTTTGAATATTCCTCTTCGTACTTTTCTTTCATCTTTGTTAGTTTTTCTTCAAGGTTTTCTTTAGAATTGGGATCGTTTCTTTTACTTTCAAAATCTACAATCTTTTCAGATTGAATTTTTAATTTATTTGGAAGCGTTAGAGCGCTTAAACGTGCTTTAGCGCCAGCTTCATCTATAACATCTATTGCTTTGTCTGGCAGGTGTCTATCTGTAATATACCTTGCCGAAAGCTGTACAGCTGACTGAATTGCAGAATGTTGATATTTAACTTTATGATGTTCCTCGTATTTGGATTTTATGCCTGACAAGATATTTATAGTCTCTTCAATAGTAGGTTCAGTTACATATATCTTTTGGAAACGTCTTTCAAGAGCGGGATCCTTTTCAATAAATTTTCTGTATTCACTTGCCGTGGTGGAACCAATTACAGTAATTTCTCCGCTTGCTAAGGCTGGTTTTAATACGTTTGCAGCATCCATGGAAGACCCCTCAGCAGCTCCAGCTTCTACAATCATATGTAATTCGTCGATAAAAAGAATAATATCTTCAGTTTTTTGCAATATTTGCATCAATTTTTTCATTCTTTTTTCGAACTCGCCTCGATATTTTGTTCCAGCTACTATTGAGGTAATATCCAAAGAAAAAATAGTTTTATTTTTTAATATCTCTGGCACTTGGCCTTCAACGATTCTTTGTGCCAAGCCTTCAACTATCGCACTTTTACCTACACCTGCCTCACCTATCAAAACAGGATTATTCTTTTTTCTTCTCGCCAATATTTCCATTATACGGTTTATTTCTATTTCTCTTCCTATTATAGGATCCAATTTACGATTCTCAGCTTGTGCGGTTAAATCAGTTCCATATTCTTCAAGTTGCTTAAGTGCATTTTGCTTTTGACGTTTTCTTTCTTCTGACTCTTCGGTTTTAGCAATCTCCATTCGTCCGGTTGATCTACCCTTAATCATCATTTCCGTTAGTTCTTTTCTCATCAAAGTTAGATTTATTCCGGAACGCTTCAATATATGAGAAGCTATTCCTTCTGCTTCTCTACAGATGCCTAAAAGAAGATGTTCGGCGTCTATCTTACCAAACCCCATGAGTTCAGATTCATCATATGCCAACTCTAATATTCTTTTAGCTCTTGGGGTAGGTTGTGGAGATCCTATTATTCCCTGGGTTGAATTCGTACCAACAACATTGGTTATTTCCATCTTTATAGAATTATAGTACAAATTAAATTCCTCAAATACGGTATCTAAATGACCTCCTCCAACTTTCAAGAGTCCCAATAAAATGTGTTCTGTTCCAACATAGGGGTGTCCCATCTGTTTTGCTTCATTTTGAGCTTCAATAAAAACTTTTGCAGCTCTTTCTGTAAAATTATCAAACATGTCTACTCTCCTCCTTTACCGTACACCTAAGCAACAAAAACTACCGATAAGTTCGCGTCGCTGTATATAGAAATGTTATTATTTACTGTCCTTTGTATTCTCGTTTCACTATTATTTTACCATGAATATTGTTAAAAACAAAATATGTAAAGATAAATTCTTTGTTATTGGATTTTTTGACAACGATAGGTTATCAAGTTAAAGTACAATTTAATATATTTTTAACTTAAAATCCATTGACAACGTTTTTGTGGTTTGATATAATCAACTTCAGTTGGTAAATAATGAGTTGCCGATGTAGCTCAACTGGCAGAGCGGCTGACTTGTAATCAGCAGGTTGGGGGTTCAAGTCCCTTCATCGGCTCCACTATTTCTTGGATAACCTTATTATGGTGAGGTGCCCGAGTGGCCAAAGGGGGCGGACTGTAAATCCGCTGGCAGATTGCCTTCGAAGGTTCGAATCCTTCCCTCACCACCATTTATATTATTTATTAATTTATCCCGAAAGAGGTGATAACATTGGCTGCTAAATCTCAAATTATAAAGTTTTCTTTGAAATGCACAGAATGTAATAATAGAAACTACTATAAAAAGAAAAATAGGAATTACAAAGAAAAAATCGAATTAAAAAAGTACTGTCCCCATTGTAGAAAACATACTCTTCATGTGGAATCAAAAATTTAATTGTGTATTTTTCATAACTATATGGGAGTGTTTATAAATGTCTAAATTTTGGATTTTTTTGACTTCCGTTTGGCAAGAAGCGAAGAAAATTAATTGGCCTACAAGAAAAGAGTTGCTTAATTCTACTTTGGTTGTGTTAATTGTTATAGCAATCTTTGCTGTTTATCTTTTTGCGGTTGATTTTGGGCTTTTACAGCTATTTTCATGGTTGGTTTATCCGGTTTTCTTGAGAGGAAGCGGGGTACCTACTCAATAATTATTTGATTTGAGACACATAAATTGTTGACAGAGACGTGGTGAGAATAATATAAGATGCGAAAAGAATGGTATGTACTACAAGTTTATTCAGGGATGGAAAATAAAGTTAAAGAAACTCTCGAAGAGAGAATAAAAAATTTAGGGTATGAAAAGTATTTTGGTAAAATAATAATACCCGAAGTTGATGAATTAAATTATAGTAATAAAAGAGTGCAGAAAATCTATATCGAAAAAGAAGCTCAAATATTCGTTAAAAAAGGTAATGATGTAAAGAAGGGAGACATTTTAGCAAGAGAACCAGAAATATTCGCAAAAACAGCTGGAAAGATAGTAGATATAAAAAATTTTCGAAAAATCCTTGTTGAGACAGAAGGGAAAAAATATTCAAAGACTTTTTTGATACCAGAGAGTGCTGGTTTATTAGCGGGATTAAAGGCTGGGAAAAAAGTACGAGCAGATACACCATTTAGTAAGAATCTTGAATATAAGAGTGATGTTGATGGTGAGATTGTCTCTGTTGAAAAAGTTAAAAGAGTAGTCATTGAAAATGAATCGAAAGAAAAGGATATCTATTTATTACCTCGTGAAACCTTTATCCATGAGAGATTTAAGGTTGGAAGTAACGTTCGAATAGGTGATAAACTATGTGAGCCTAAAGAGTATAAGGCGAAGTTTTCTGGAAGAATAGATATTAGAGAGACTCCTTTTCACAAAGAGATAAAAATTATAAAAACAAAAAAGAAGAATTTATTTCCAGGTTATGTTTTTGTTGAAATGATGTATACTAAAGAAACTGAAGAATTAGTTAGCAATTTACCGTACGTATCTACTATTTTAAACATAGGTGGAAAACCTGTAAAATTGAATAAAAATGAGATTAGAGTTGTTCTTAGATTAATGGGTGAGGAAGCTTATCAAAAAAGGCAAGTTAAAGAGATCAGAACCGATTTCGAACTAGGAGAACATGTAAAGATCATAAATGGTCCTTTTGAATATTTTACAGGTAAAATTAAAGATTATGATCTGGAAAAACAAGAAGTACAAGTTGTAGTTACCATGTTTGGACGTGAAACTACAGTAACATTATCTTTAGGAGAAATTGAAAAGATTATTGATTAATAAATAAAATGTGGGAGGGATTTTCCCAATTTACCACAAGGAGGTTACAAGTGTATGGCAAAAAAACTTTTGAGGGTTGTAAAATTGCAATTGGAAGCTGGAAAAGCGACACCTGCTCCACCTGTAGGGCCAGCACTGGGACAATATGGAGTAAATTTGATGGAATTTTGTAAGAAGTTCAATGCAGCAACTGCAGATCAAGCAGGGACATTGTTGCCAGTAGAAATATCTGTTTTTGAAGATAGGTCCTTCACGTTTATAGTAAAAACTCCTCCCGCTTCTTTTTTGATAAAAAAGGCTGTTGGCCTTAAATCTGGCGCTAAGGAACCAGGCAAGGAAGTTGTCGGCAAGATAAAGAGGAAACAACTTCGTGAGATTGCTGAAACCAAGATGCAAGATCTTAACGCTATGGATTTGGATGCAGCAACGAAGATTATTGCTGGTACAGCAAGAAGCATGGGAATAGAAATTGAAGATTAAGAAGGGAGGAGAAGTTTATGCCAAAACATGGAAAAAAGTATAAAGAAGCGATAAAACTTGTTGATAAACAAAAAAATTATGATATCGATGAAGCCTTGGATTTAGTAAAAAAGACTTCTTACACAAAATTCGATGGTACTGTAGAGCTTCATGTGCTTTTGGGAATAGATCCTAAAAAGGGAGATCAAAACGTTAGAGGTACAATTTCATTACCAAAAGGAACGGGTAAAAATGTGAGAGTTTTAGTTTTTGCAGAGGGAGAAAAAGCTGAGCAGGCTAAGCAAGCAGGGGCTGATTTTGTTGGTTCGGATGATTTAATAGAGAGAATAAACAACGAAGGTTGGACTGATTTTGATGTAGCAATAGCTACTCCCGACATAATGAGGAAGATAGGAAGGCTTGGTAAAGTATTAGGTCCAAGAGGTCTTATGCCTTCTCCAAAAGCGGGAACGGTAACCGATGACGTAGCTCAAGCTGTTAAAGAATTTAAAGCTGGTAAAGTGGAAGTTAGAAATGACAGAACGGGAAACATACATGTTCCTATCGGTAAGGTTTCTTTCGACAAAGATGATTTAAAAGAAAACTTAATTTCCGCTTTTGAGCAGTTAATGAAGATGAAACCAGAAAATTCTAAGGGAAAATTTATTAGAAAAGCTGTGATAGCTGCAACGATGGGACCAGGTATCAATATCGATTTAAACTCATTATCTTTAGCAACAGTTGCCTAACTTAAAGGATTTTAATTTAATTAAAAAGTAACAATATATTGCGTGCCAAAGAAAGTAGGTCTTTAATAGGTTAAAGAGGCGAAAACTCGCCTACCGAGGTACGCGGATAAAGGAATAATTATTGTTCCTTGTAGCCGCTGCCTGTTGCGGCTTTTTTATTTAAGGAGGTGTTTTTTTTGTTAACTAAAGAACGCAAAAAGTCTTTAATAGACAACTTTATTGGTTCCTTGGAGTCTTCCCCTATTATTTTATTTATTGATTTTACTGGGATGTCAGTGGCAGAAACTAGCGACTTCAGAATAGAACTGTATAAAAACTTTGGAAAGGACGTAGTTTACACCGTCTATCGAACTTCTTTGTTAAAAACAGCTGTCAAATTAGCTGGTAAGGAATTAGAGGACTTTGAAAAATTTTTTGAAGGTAGTACAGGAGTTATACACGCTGAAGAAGCAGATCCCATTGAAGTGTTAAAAGTAGTAAAGAAATTTTCCGATTCTCATAGTAATAAACCTTTTATTAAAGGTGGAATTTTGGAAGGAAAGATTTTTGATGCAGTCCAAGCAGAAGAGTATGCCAAACTACCGTCAAAACAGGAACTTTACGCTACTATTGTTAGGTCTCTTAATAATCCTATTTCTGGTTTGGTAAACGCTTTAACTGATAATTTAAGAAAACTAGTGTATGTGTTTAACGCTATTAAGGAGAAAAAATAAGTTTGGAGGTGTAGGAAAATGACAAAAGAGGAACTTATCAACGAAATTAAAAATATGACCGTGGGAGAACTGGCTGAATTAGTAAAAGCGCTCGAGGATGAATTTGGAGTTTCTGCAGCAGCTCCCGTAATGGCGGCAGTACCAGGCGCAGCAGGCGCTTCACCAGCACAGCAAGAAGAGGAAAAAACGGATTTTGATGTTGTCTTAAAAAGTTTTGGAGACAAAAAGATCGGTGTAATAAAAGTAGTAAGAGAAATCACAAATTTAGGATTAAAAGAAGCTAAAGATCTCGTAGAAAAAGCCGGAACTCCAGACGCAGTTATAAAAGAAGCTGTTCCAAAGGAAGAAGCCGAAGAAATTAAGAAAAAGCTTGAAGAAGCAGGAGCCGAAGTAGAATTAAAATAAGTCGAATTTGAAATTAAGTTGAAGCCTTTTTTTAACCTTTTCTTCATGCAAAAAAGTTATAATTGAACTCGCATTGGACATTTTGTCTAATGCGATTTTTTACTTGTTTTTAACCAATATTATTTTGACTAAATGCCGAGGTGGTTCCTATGAATACGGTCACGCGAGAAATGGGGAAAAGAGAAAGAAAGTTTTTTGGGAAAGTTCCAGAAAAATTTGAAATATATGAGGATTTAGTGAAAATTCAAAAAGATTCTTTTAGGGATTTTTTAAATAACAAGGTTATGGAAAGCATAAAAAGATATATGCCCATAAAGATACCTGTTAAAACAAGTGGCAAGAAAAACAAAGAGTTTTTGATTGATTTTGTAGATATAAAGTTTGAAGACCCTTCTTTTAGCGAGAGTGAATGTAGAGACAAAGGCTTAACGTACGCAGGTAAAGCTTATTTAAAAGTTAGAATAACGGATTCAGCAACAGGTGAAATGATCGAAAAAGATGACATATTTTTGTGTAACATACCTTATATGACTGATAGAGGTATATTTATTGTCAATGGGGCAGAAAGGGTAATAGTTAACCAACTCGTTAGATCTCCTGGAGTGTATTTCATAAAAGAAGAAGAGACAGATACTTCTAAAGAAATGTTTATAGCACACTTTTTACCGATAAAAGGTGCTTGGTTGGAGATACTTTACAATCCTAATCCAGGTAAAGAGGTTCTTCAAGTTAGAATAGACAGAAAAAGAAAATTCAATTTTTTTCTTTTTTTAAGGGCATTGGGATACGAAAATGATTTGGATATATTACGATTATTTCCAAAAGAAATTGATTTAGAAGATGAAGTTGAACTGTCAAATTATAGTAATTGTACTGTATTGTCGGATTTATCGTTTAAAGAATTAGATAATATGGATCCCCCAAGAAGAACAATATACGGCATGAAGCTTCATGAAGTATTGGAATTGTTGAAAAAATATGAAATTAAAACTGTAACAGTGGCACATTTAGTCGCAGAAATAACGTTGGAGAAGATGAAAAAAAGATACGAAAAAGAAGAAAGTTTAACTTCTATGGAAGCTTACAAAGAAATTTTTTCAAAATTAAAACCTACAGAAATTCCTAGAGCTCAAAAGGCTAAAGATGAAATAGAAGATATGTACTTCAATCCTGAAAAATTCGATTTTTCTCAGATTGGAAGACAGAAAATTCAGGTGAAATTGAGAAAGGCTTATATTGATTATCTACGAGAGGTTGAAAAAAAGGACATTTCTGAAGATATGGAAGATAAAATAAAATATCCAGTTAAAACCTTTGCGGTTGATAAGTTAGACATCATCTTATCCGCAAGGTATTTACTGAATGTTAAAGAAAATATTGAAGGGCTTGATACAAGAGACCATCTGGGCAACAAGAGAGTGAGATCGGTTGGAGAACTTATGCAAATTGAATTTGAAAGAGCTTTTTCTAAAATGATTCAGCATGCTCCAGAAAAAGTTGCAGGCGTTCAATCGATTAACAAAATAAGTCCTCAAACCCTGATAAATTCAAGGGCAATAATGACTGCTTTTCATCAATTTTTTGCATCTAGTCAATTATCACAATTCTTAGATCAAGTTAATCCTTTAGCTGAGCTAACCCATAAGAGAAGGTTATCGGCAATAGGTCCTGGAGGTTTGAAAAGAGAACATGCGAAATTTGAGGTCAGGGACGTTCACCATTCTCATTATGGAAGGATGTGCCCCATAGAGACTCCTGAAGGCGCGAATATTGGATTAATTACTTCTATGGCAATTCTAGCTAAAGTTGATGAATTTGGCTTTTTGAAAACTCCTTATTATAAAGTAAAACATGCAAAAGTTGATTTAAACAATATAGTATATTTGACTGCCGATGAAGAAGAACTTTATAAAATTGCCCCTGCTTCCGCAGAAATTGGGGAAGATGGTTCTTTCATAGAAGAGTATGTCGAAGCTAGATATTTAGGAAAGGTGAGTTTATTTCACAAAGATGAGATTGAATATATATCGGTCACGCCAAAACAGATAGCCTCTGTATCAGCTGCTCTTATTCCATTTTTAGAGCATGATGATGCAAACAGAGCTTTAATGGGGTCAAATATGCAAAGGCAGGCCGTTCCTCTTCTTAGGCCTCAAGCTCCTTATGTAGGTACAGGAGTAGAATGGCTAGCGGCAAGAGACTCGGGTTATTTGATTATGGCAAATCATAAAGGTATGGTTGATTATGTAGATGGAAGAAAGATTGTAATTATTAGATTGGATGAAGAGAATAATATCCTAAAAGATGCCAATGGTGAACCCTTAAAAGATGAATACACTTTATTAAAATATGTTAGATCTAATCAAGATATGTGTATAAACCAGGTTCCTATTGTTAACGTTGGAGATATTGTAGAAAAAGGGGAACCCATAGCGGATGGTCCATCCATGGACATGGGAGAGTTGGCTCTTGGGCGTAATGTTTTCATTGGATTTCTTCCATGGGAAGGATACAATTTTGAAGACGCCATGGTAGTTAGTCAAGAATTGTTAGAAAATGATACTTTTACATCGATACATATAGAAGTTTTTGAAACAAAAGCTATGGATACTCAGTTAGGTCCAGAAGAAATAACTTCAGATATTCCAAATGTTAAAAAAGAACTTTTAAGAAATTTGGATGAAGAGGGAATAGTTAAAATTGGTTCTTACGTATCTTCTGGAGATATCCTAGTAGGAAAAGTAACTCCGAGAGGGGAATCAGATACCACTCCCGAAGAAAAGCTCATTAAATCGGTGTTTGGGGATAAGGGTAGAGACATTAAAGATACATCTTTAACGGTTCCTCACGGAATAGAAGGAAGGGTCATAGACGTTCAAATTTTCGATCGTAAGGATATTCCTTCTTTGGAAATTGGTGTAAATAAATACGTCAAAGTTTTCGTAGCAACAAAAAAGACACTACAAGTTGGAGATAAATTAGCAGGTAGACATGGGAACAAAGGAGTAATTTCGACCATTTTGAATAAAGAAGACATGCCATTTCTACCAGATGGAACACCTTTACAAATGTTACTTTCACCTTTAGGAGTTCCTTCAAGGATGAATATTGGACAAGTTTTGGAACTTCACTTAGGATGGCTTTCGATGTTAACAAACGACTATTATGCTACACCAATTTTTGATGGAGCAACTGAATCTGAAATCATGGATGAGTTATCTAAAGTAAGAAAAGAACACGATTTATATTTAGGCGATGATACTGATCATCCTAACGGGAAAATTGTTCTTAGAGATGGTCGAACAGGTGAGCCTTTCGATTTTCCAGTCTCGGTAGGTTCCATGTATATGTTGAAATTATCCCATATAGCAAAAGATAAAATCCATGCAAGATCAACCGGTCCATACTCTTTAATTCATCAACAACCATTAGGTGGTAAAGCTCATTTTGGTGGACAAAGATTTGGAGAAATGGAGGTATGGGCTCTTGAGGCTCATGGAGCTGCTCATACCCTCAACGAAATGTTAACCTATAAATCCGATGATATTAAAGGTAGAAATGAAGTTTACAAAGCGATATTAAAAGGGGAAAATCTTCCCGAACCAGGGATTCCTGAAAGTTTTAAAGTTTTAACAAAAGAATTACAAGGACTAATGTTAGATATAAAGCTTTACGATGAAGATGGAAACGAATTAGACGTCGATAGACTCTAATTAATAAAATGAATCTAAGTTTCAACGTTGACGGAGAGTAAAATAAAAATTTACCCTCAAGGAGGGATTTCAATTGGCAAATGTTTCTTCCTTTCAAAGAAAGATTGCTAAAATAAAAATAGGTATAGCTTCTCCCCAAAGTATATTGGAAGCATCGAATGGTGAAGTTAAAAAACCCGAAACTTTAAATCACAGAACAGGGAAACCTGAAAAAGACGGTTTATTCTGCGAAAAAATATTTGGTCCTGTAAAAGATTATGAATGTGCTTGTGGCAAGTATAAGGGGAAAAAGTATGAAGGAACAGTATGTGAAAGATGTGGCGTAAAGGTTGAATCCAAAGAAGCTCGGAGAAGAAAGATAGGTCATATAGAATTGGCCACACCTATTTCTCACATTTGGTATTTAAAGTCTTCTCCATCTATTCTTTCTATCTTACTAAACATTGGTGTGAAAGATTTAGAAAATATCATTTACTATGGGTCAAAAAGAGTTATTGAAAGAGCTTATTTAACCCTTCCCGGCCCTGAAAATGAAAATTTGGGATATTTACCTGGGGAAATATTGTATCAAAGAGAGTATGAAATATACGCTGAATATTTAGATTTAAGGGTAGAACCAGCAGTAAAAATAGTATCAGTTAAAGGTATGCCCATAGCCGATATAAGTGGGAAGGTAGAAATAAAATCTGAATTAACACAAACCGAAAGAGAATTGAACTGGATAATAATCAGAGATGATACGGGAGTTGAAAGAAAATATCCTGTCTTTGAAGGTTCATCAATAATGGTGGAGAATGGACAAGAAGTTGAGAAAGGAACGCCTTTAGCAGATAGATTTTTGTTCGAAGAAGATTATCTTACTCAGCAGGAATATTCTTTATTCTTAGAATATTATCCTGGTTCCATAGAAGTCGAAAGAGATATTGAGCGGGATACACCAATTGTGGTTATCACAGACATAGATAAAAGATTTGCAAAGAGAATAGGGAAAAAAATAGGAGATATCTTACTGGAAGATGAAGCAAGAGCCTATGAAGAAGTAATGAAGATACTAAACTCAAAGATTAAAGAAGAAAGAGAAAGCGTAATTGACAAAGAATTGGTATCGGAAATTGAGTTTCCTGAAAAGAAATTTGAAAAAGGTACAAAGATTACCCAAGATGTATTAAACGAGCTTCAAGAATTTGGGGTAAAAGATTTAGTTGCAAAGGAAGAAGACGGGACAGAAAAGATATTTCAAATAAATAGATATGAAAAATTCGAAAATGGTTATGGTGCTGAAGCCATTCAAAAACTGTTGAAAAGGATTGATCTTGAAGTATTAAAAGCACGATTAGAATCCGAATTAGAAAAATTGGATAGAAAAAGTCAAAAGAGTGTAAAAATATTAAGAAGACTGAAACTAGTTAAGGATTTTATCAAATCTGGTAATCAACCTGAATGGCTAATTTCAAATATCATACCCGTTATACCACCCGATCTGAGACCTTTGATACAAATTGAGGGTGGAAGGTTTGCCGCAACAGATTTAAACGACTTATATAGAAAGGTAATAAATAGAAACAACCGTTTAAGAAAGTTGTTAGAAATGGAAGCACCGGAAATTATCGTAAGAAACGAAAAAAGGATACTTCAACAAGCTGTAGATTCACTTTTCTACAATGGTCGTGTTGGTAAACCAATGACCGATAGAAATAGAAGACCATTAAGATCACTCACAGATTTGTTGAAAGGTAAAAAAGGAAGATTTAGAAGAAATCTTTTGGGTAAAAGGGTTGATTACTCTGGTAGAGCTGTAATCGCTGTTGGACCTGATCTTAAGATTCATGAATGTGGATTACCAAAAAAAATGGCCTTAGAACTATTTAAACCTTTCGTTCTTGCAGAGCTGTTAAGAGATTCAAACGTGGCAAGTAAAAGCGCCAGAAAATTCAAAAAAACTATAATAGAAAAGGAAATGCCTGAGGCTTGGGAAGTTTTGGAAGAGGTTATAAAAGGGCATCCTGTTCTCTTAAATAGGGCACCTACTCTGCACAGGGTATCTATTCAAGCTTTCATTCCAAAACTAATAGAAGGAAACGCAATAAGGTTGCATCCGTTAGTTTGTCCGCCGTTTAATGCTGATTTTGACGGTGATCAAATGGCGATACATATTCCCCTTTCCAATATAGCCCAAGCAGAGTCAAAATTTCTAATGTTATCAAGATATAATATTATCTCGCCTGCGAACGGCAAACCATTGTCTATGCCAGGAAAAGATATAATTGCTGGTGCATATTATTTAACCATGCATGAAGATGAGAAGTTCGAAAATCTAAAGGTACCTACCAAAGTTTCTGAATTGGGAGAGAATGGATATGTAAGACACATATTCTCTGAAGATTTAGAAGCTACATACGCTTACGAATACTTAAAAATAGTAGATTCAGATATATATCTTCAAGATGGGGAATTGATATGGAAAAAGTCTAATTTACCCCTTCATGAACCAGTTGCATTTAGATATAAAGATGGTAGTATCCTTAAAACGACTATCGGAAAAATAATTTTTAACAAAGAAGTGCCTGAAGACCTAAGAAATTACGCACAAAAGATGGACAAAAAGAATCTAAAAGAGCTGATATTTAACACTTTTGAAAAACATGGAATAGATAGAACCGCGGATCTTTTAGATAGTATTAAAGATTTTGGTTTTCATTATTCAACATTATCCGGGTTAACTATTTCTATACGTGATGTATTAGTTTCCCCAAAGAGGGAAGAATTAATAGAAGAATCTAAGGAAGAAGTTCTCAAAATCGAATCACTCTATGAAGAAGGTTATTTGACGGATAATGAAAGATACAAAGAAATCATTAAGATTTGGGAAAACGCCACCGCCAAAGTTACAGTAGAAACAGCGAATACATATCGAAAACACACATTCAATCCAATTTGGATGATGATCGAATCTGGAGCTAGAGGTAATATAGATCAATTGAAACAATTAGCCGGTATGAGAGGATTAATGGCTGATCCATCGGGTAAAATAATCGAAGTTCCTATCACTTCAAACTTTAAGAATGGATTATCAGAATTAGAATTTTTCACCTCAACACATGGTTCGAGAAAAGGGTCAGCTGATACAGCTTTAAGAACATCAACAGCAGGTTATTTAACTAGAAGACTCGTAGATGTTGCACAAAGCATAACAATCACAGAAGATGATTGTGGAACAGATAAAGGTATTGAGGCAAGAGAACTTTGGGCTGACGATTCAAAAATTGAAAACCTATCAGACTTCTTATTTGGTAGAGTTTTAGCTAAAGATGTTTTGGATCCGGAAACAAAGGAAGTAATTTATAATCCCGAAGCAGATAAAAAATATGAAAAAGGAATAATCTTAAAAGAAAAAGATGCACAATTCTTGGCAAATTATGTAAAAGAGATTCCTGTATCGAAGGAAAAAACGATAAAAATTGAAGATATGCCAAAAGATTCATACTTAGAATCATTAGAAGACGTACAAGTAGAAGGTAAGGTATTAATCAAAAAAGGTGAAGAAATCACAGAAGAAGCCATAGAAGAAGCATTCTTACACGGGATACAAACTTTGAATGTTAAAGAATATAATGCAGTAGATTATGTTTACTCCGGAGAAGATCTTAAAGTTGAAATTGATGGAAAGACTGTGACTTTGCTTAAATATCAAGAAAGAATAGACTTAAAGGTTTCCAAAGTCCTCGAAAAACACGGAATAAAAACGGTTACTGTTAGACCATCTATTTTCATTAGATCACCTCTTACTTGTGAGTCTGAAAATGGTCTTTGTGCAAAATGTTATGGAATGGACCTTTCG
This sequence comes from Petrotoga mexicana DSM 14811, assembly GCF_002895565.1. Taxonomy (GTDB): domain Bacteria; phylum Thermotogota; class Thermotogae; order Petrotogales; family Petrotogaceae; genus Petrotoga; species Petrotoga mexicana. Next base: position 35,074 of record NZ_AZRN01000004.1, on the reverse strand, counting down.
AACTACAAATTAGTCAACATAGGGGAAGCTGTAGGGATAATTGCTGCACAATCTATAGGTGAACCAGGAACGCAATTAACCATGAGGACCTTCCATACGGGAGGTATAGCTACCACTTCGGATATAACCCAAGGTCTACCCAGAGCCGAAGAATTGTTTGAAGCAAGAAAAAAGACAAAAGGGCCTGAAGGGGAGTTCTCGAAGATAAAAGGTATAGTAAGAGCTATCGAGCGAGATACTGAAAACAAAAGAGGAAGAAGATTAAAGATAATAATAGAAAATTCAGATGGTGAATTGGAAAGTTATGAAGCTGACTATAGAACAAAAGCTGTTGTAGAAGAAGGAGATAAAGTATTACCGGGTCAAAGGTTAACAACGGGAAATATAAAACCTAGAAAAATACTCAAAGAATTAGGAGTAAGCGCTTTGGCAAATTATTTGCTGAGTGAAATAAAGAAAATATACGCTGAACAAGGTGTGGACATTCATGATAAACACTTTGAAATAATAATTAGACAGATGATCAACAAAGTAGAGATTATAGACGGTGGAGATACAGACTTCATGCCGGGAGATTTGGTAAGTTATGGTAAAGTGCAGAAAATTAACGAGGAAATATTGGAAGAAAACTCCTATATAACAGAAAACAGAGAATTAGTTGTTGGTAAAAAGTTGGCAAAGAGGGTTATAATTCCTGCCGAGGATGAAGAAGAGGAAGAAGATAAGATCTTTGAACAAGGAACAGAGATCACCCAAGAAATTTTAAATCAAATTATCGAAACAAACATTAAAGAGATTGAAGTCTACGAAGAATATAAAGAGATCACAACTGAAGATGGGAAAACTCATTTAGTAGGTACATCCAAAAAATATCTTATAAATCCTAAAGATACGATAAAATTCGAACGTAGGTTGTTAAGAATCACAAAGGCTTCTTTAGAAAGGGAAGGATGGCTTTCAGCTGCTTCATTCCAGCAAACTGTACAAATACTAACAGAGGCAGCTATAGAAGGTAAAGTAGATAGGTTGAAAGGATTAAAAGAAAACGTCATAGTAGGCCAACCTATCCCTGCAGGAACGGGTTTGAAGTTGTACGCTGAACAAAATTACGAAGTTGTTCAACCTGAAAAAGAAGCTGAAGCTACACAAGAAAAATCTGTTGGGTAAAAAGATAAAAATAGACTAAATAAAATAACCGGTACTGTATTTAAAAACAGTACCGGTTATTGTTTTATCTATTGGTTAGAAAAAGCATTTTGTATGTACATTCCTTGTGCGTTCAATTGTTGGATAGCTTGCTCCATAGCCGAGAACTGTGCATAATATTGTGCTTCTTTTCTTTGAAGCCTATCTAATAGGTTGGTCATTTCATCCGCTAGCCGTCGCATCTCGTTACCTATGGTGCCGTTTGTTCCGGCAATTTGATCTATATAGCCATTGAACTTAGTTACTTCATACAGATAATTCTGCACGGATTGAGCATATCCATATTCTTTATTAGTTGTATCGTTTGTTGCGAACAACTTCCAAACATCTTCGGAATTAGTATTCAAAGCCTCTCTAAGTTTATCTTCATCGACGCTCAATAAGCCTTTCATTGTATTTTCATAACCAGCACCTAAATCTCCTGAGGTTATTCCAATATCAAAAAGAGTATTATATTGGGAACCAGATTGTTCTATATCTACAGGTGAGTAAACCATATTTCTTAGAGTATAAAATATTTTCTCTAGGTTATTATCTCCTTTTAGCATCCCTTTCATATAATCTTCTTCTGTCATCTCTTCTGTAGGCTTATCGGTAACTTGGTCTTCATGTAATAAGTCATACACATAAGTAATCGTTTCGTTGTACTTATCGACAAATTCCTTTATATTTTCAACACTCTTATCTATATCTTGTTCAATAGAAACTTTCACATAACTACTAGAGGTTGACTTTAAATCGATTGTAGTACCGAAAACGTTCAAAGTGTTTTCTGTTAAGTCGCGATAAGTGGTGATAGATGTACTTCCATCAAAAGACAATTCAACCTCTCCAAAACTTCCTGAGGTCATAACGGTATCAGTCCCATTCAAATGTAGTTTTGTAATTAGTGTTTCACCGTTAGAACCTGCGTCAGCAATTACGCTAATATCAACGTTCCTATTTTCTTCGTTGACAATGAAAAATTTGCCGTTTGCATCATCAAATTTTGCTTCTACTCCCAAGGTTGAAGCGTTTATTTTGTCTATGAGGTTTTGAATTGTTTCACTGTCTGAAACGGTTATAGTATCAGAATCTTCTCCTTTTTTGATGGTAAAAGTTGAATCACCTGTTGCACTTATAACCTCTCCTATTGTTGAACTTTTTGTAATTGTTGAATCAATGTTCTCACCTACAAGAACAGTAGGAGAAGCCAACGAATTAACTTTCAAGTAAAAAGTTGAATTATCAGCATCTGCAGAAGCAGTAGCGGTTAATACACTTTCGTCAGAAGAAGTGGCACTTTTTGGAATCAAAGTACTCTTCAATTTGAAAGTGATCAGATAATCATAAAAATCCTCCAATTTATTGTCTACTTCCATCCAAAGTTTTTGTTTGTAGGTAAGAGTATCAAATTTTTCTTGAGCTCTATTTAAAGGTTGTTGCTCAACTTCCATTAATTTTTGGACCATTGCTTGTGTGTCCATTCCCGAAACGGCGCCGGTTAATTGAAAAGTACCAACATAAGGATTACTAGCCATTGTTTTCACTTCCTTTGTATTCTTTCCTACCTATTCATTATCGACTTATCTTAAGAAAACTTTAACTATTAAATTCAGTCATACTATTGATTCATTTAATTAGTTCTTTATTGAGGTTATTGTATCCTAAAGGTGTTTTAAATTTTTTGTGATATTATTTAATTAAGAAGTTTAGTAATAAAGGTTACGATATAAAAAGAGTTGAAGCGTGTGAAAGGATGATACACATGATGATAATCAAAGGGCAATTTAACGAGGCAAAGATTTTTACAAATGAGTTGGAAGAAGAAGCGATAAGACAAATTAAAGAACTGTGCGACCAAGAGTTCGTTAAAGGACTTAAGATTAGGATAATGCCTGATGCACATACGGGGGTAGGATGTGTAATTGGAACAACGATGACCATAAAAGACAAAATAGTTCCTAATTTAGTTGGAGTCGACATAGGCTGTGGAGTAGAAGTAGTTAAAATTGAGGAAAAACAGATAAACTTTGAAAAACTTGATAAAGTAATAAGGAAAGAAATCCCATCTGGTTTCAATATTCGTAAAAAGCCTCACCCATACGTCGAAAAAAGTCAGATATTAGAATTAAAATGTAGAGAATTCATAGATTTAGAACGAGCGATACTGAGCATAGGTACCTTAGGCGGAGGAAATCATTTCATTGAGGTAGACAGAGATGAATCAAATAATTTGTATATTGTTGTACATTCTGGAAGTAGGTATTTAGGGAAACAGGTTGCTGAATACTATCAGAATTTGGCTTATTCTATGTTAACGGGTCAACCACTCTCAAAGAGAAAGAAGAAGAAAAATAGATCAATCAAAAATATAGACATCCCTAAACACTTAGCGTATTTGGAAAAGGAAGAGTTCAACGATTACCTTTGGGATATGAAGATAACACAAAATTATGCATTACTCAACAGAAAAGCTATAACTGATATAATCATTCAACAAATGCAATTGAACGTTAGTGAAAGGTTCACTACCATCCATAACTATATAGACCTGGAAAAGATGATCTTGAGAAAAGGTGCCGTTTCTGCCAAACTTGGTGAAAAATTAATAATCCCTATAAATATGAAAGATGGTAGTTTGATATGTGTTGGTAAAGGCAATCTTGATTGGAACTTCTCAGCCCCACATGGTGCGGGAAGGGTAATGAGTAGGAAACAAGCTAAGAAAAGAATAACAATTGAAGAGTACAAAAAAGCGATGAATGGCATTTATTCTACTTCTGTTAATGCTCAAACGATAGATGAAGCCCCAATGGTGTATAAGTCTCTAAAAGAAATAGAAGAAAACATACAAGATACCGTAGAAATTATAAAAAGAATAACTCCTTTATATAATTTTAAAGCGCCTTAACGTCAAATCTATGCTATAATAGCTAAGGACAGCAAAAAAATATATAATAAACGGAGGTAAAAGATGACCATTCTAAGTGGAATGAGAGCTACAGGTAAATTACATATTGGAAACTTTGTAACTTTAGAAAATTGGGTAGAGATTCAAAATAAATCAGACAAAAATTTTTTCTTCGTCGCCGATTGGCATGCTTTGACCTCTCATTATGACACACCTGAGATAATACAACCCTCTACTTTTGATATAATAAGGCATTATGTGGCGGTAGGGTTGGATCCTAAAAAAAGTGTTTTATTTGTTCAATCAGCCATAAAAGAACACGCGGAACTTTATTTAATTTTTAGTATGATAGCGTCTGTTTCACGATTAGAAAGAATACCAACCTATAAAGAACAAATAAGTAACATATCCACTAAGGATTTAACTAACTTAGGATTTTTAGGCTATCCTGTTTTACAAGCTGCAGATATTTTGATATATAAAGGGGATAGAGTGCCGGTTGGGGAAGATCAAATCTACCATCTAGAATTTACGCGAGAAATCGCAAGAAAGTTTAATATGAAGTACAAAGAAATATTTCCTGAACCACAACCGATCATTTCCAAAGTGCCGAAACTACCCGGCACAGATGGAAGGAAGATGTCTAAGAGCTATGGGAACGTTATAAACATAGAAACTAACGAGAAAGAGTTGAAAGAGAAAATTCTACCCATGATGACCGATCCGGCAAGGATAAGAAGAACAGATCCTGGAAATCCTGAAAAATGCCCCGTCTGGGATTACCATAAAGCATTCACTAAATCCCAAGATGAAAAAGATTGGGTATGGAATGGTTGCACCACAGCTGGGATCGGGTGTGTTGACTGTAAAAAGTTGTTGATCAAAAACATGAAAGAAAGACTTGAACCAGTGTGGGATAAATTAGCTTCTACTTCTGTGGAAGATGCAATAGAAATAGCGGAAGATGGGAACGAAAAGGCAAGAAAGGTTGCCAGCCAAACTATGCAAGAGGTTAGAGAGGCTTTACATTTAAGGTGGTAAGGAGGATCTCATAATTAACTTTAACTATGTTGATATAAAATTAGACATATTTTCTGGTCCTTTTTTTAAACTTGTTGAATTAATAAAAGAGAAAAAGATTCCTGTTAGGAAAGTATCTGTCAGTTACATCTCAGATATATTCGTGGATTACGTCAACGATAATTTTGACGACTTAAACTCCATAGCAGAATTTTTAGAATTGGCGGCTTATTTGACATTTTTGAAATCCAAAGAGCTACTTCCTAATTCCAATAAAGATAAAGAATTTAGAAAACATAGAGAGGTCATATACGAAACCATTGAAAATTATGACGTTATCAAAAAAGCTCAAGAGGTTATAAAAAAGGATTTTGGTGAAGATAAGAAAAAGCCTGTTGGAATTAAGAATAAGCCGTCAATAGAAAAAGAGATCGTTGAAAATCAGCTGGTAAAGTTCTTCGATGATTACATCACCAAGCAAAAAAAGCTAGAGATTATCAGAGATAGTTATCGTATAGAAGATGCAATAGAAATGCTCGAAAAAAAAGATGAATTTAATATTCTAGATCTTTACGAATATGCCCAACATAAAAAGATGAATTTTTTAGTAATGTTTTTAGCTTCCCTAATTTTGGTAAACCGTGGTTTTTTCAAATATGAAAAAGGTCTCTTTATTAAACTTAGCTCACAAAATGTTGGAAGTGATTTGAATGGTTAAAGACAAAATAGATGTAGAAATTCGAATGATAGAGGCATTAATATTCTCAAAGCCCAACGGTATATCTTTCAAAGAGATCTCCAAACGTTTAAAGATAAAAGAAGAAGAATTGAGGCATTACATAGAAGAAATAGAATTACATTATATCGGTGACCAACACGGGGTCGAATTGATAAGAAACGGGAACAAATACAGATTTGAAATAAAGCCAGAAATAAAATCTATGATCTTTCCAAATCCTCGAAAATTTGAATTAACACAAACTCAATTCGAAGTATTAGCGATACTATTTATGAATGGAGATAGCAGGGTTGTCGAGATAGAAAAGATCAGAGGCAAAAATAGTTACTATCAACTAAAGAAATTAATGGAATACGATCTGGTGAAAAAAAGCAAAAAGAAAAACCATACGTACTACCATCTTACCGAAAAATTTTACGAATTCTTACCGGATAAAACGTTGAAAAAATTGGAGGAAATGAAAAAGAATGAAGTTACAAAAGGCTCTTCAAATAATATCTCTGAGTAGAAGACATTCCTCGGAGCACATATTAACTAAAGGCGTGAAAGTCAACGGTAAATTGGTTAAAGAACCGTGGCATGAATTAAAAGAAAATGATTTCATAGAATTTAACAATAAAAAATATTATCTTTCCGAACTACAAAAGAAAGCTGAAAGCAAAGTTTATTACCTTTTAAACAAACCCAAAGGAGTCTTGTGTACTTTCAAAGACCAGTACGGGAGAAAGACAATAAATGATTTGCTGAAAGGAAAGATTGAAAAAAGAGTTTTTTACGTAGGCAGGCTTGACTACGATTCAAGCGGCCTTTTGCTTCTGACAAACGATGGTGACTTAGCCAATTATTTGTTAAGACCTGAAAATAAGGTCACTAAAGTTTACGAAGTATTGGTGAAAGGTACGCCTTCAAAAAAGGAATTGCGGACTTTGGAAGAAGGTATCACACTTGAAACCGGATATAAAACGATGAAATCCAAGGTGAAAATTTTGAAAAAAGATAAAGATCAAGCACTTTTACAAATCAGTTTAAACGAAGGGAAAAAAAGGCAGATAAAACTCATGATAAAGGCTTTAGGTTATAAAGTTATAGAATTGAAAAGAATCAAATTTGGTCCATGGAGTATTGAAGAAGTCCCTGAGCCTGGAGATATAAAATACTTGGGTGGTAGAGAAGAGGTAAGAAATAGACTTTTATCGAACTTTTCATAGGCAATATAAATGGGGGGAATAGAACAATGAGGACGCTAACGCGTCCTCATTGGATGGGCCGAAATATCAATCATGATGTTTCGGGGGGATGGGTATTTTTATTATAGCTAATTATTATTAAGGCTCGTATTCGAAAAAATTAAATTATTTTGCATTTTCTTGTTATTTGGAATGAAAGGGATGTATTATCAATTTAATTTTAAAAGTTTTAAAAAGAATCTAATTTTAGATGAATATGGTATAATTTGATGTTTTAAATAAATTAGAAATTTTTAGGTTTTCAAAAAATATAGAAGCTTTCTGGTTGGCTGTAAGATGAAAGACTGCTAAAACAGGTTTCAAAGTTTCTAAAGGTAGCGAAAAAAATAAATTTGGGGGTGAGAAAAATGAAAAGGTTTTATTATGTATTTTTGTTGTTAGCTGTAAGCATGTTTCTGTTCACGTCCTGTGCACTTGAAGAGATCGAGTTAAAAACGGATCCAACTATTCAAGCACCTATTGCAACAGAAAGTATTACAATGTCCGATTTAGTGAATGCAGAAGATATTGAAAGTAGTTTAGAAGATAGTTTTGGTGAAGATGCCACTGTCACACAAAAGTCTGATAATCCCCTGACTTATGGGGTAGATTTAGAAATATTCGACGGAGCAGAAATTTTGGCTAAGCTCCCTGGCTCTCCCGGTAATTTTAGTGAAGTTCCTACAGATGAATGCACTCTTGTAACTTCTCCAGAACCGTTAGCTTCTTTTTCAGAAAGTGATTTGGGGATCTTAGAGGATATTAAATTAGACTCTCTTCCAGCCACTCTTGTAGTAACAAATGCAACAGGGGTAACGGTTGACGCCACATTGACTTCAGGAGGTAGCCCTAAAAAATTAACATCAGGAGTTAAAACTGATTTGGCGGATCTTTTTAATGTTGAAAATGATTTGATGTTGGAATCTATGTCCATCACATTTACTTCATCACTTCCAGCGGATGCTTCTCCAACAATAAAATTGTTAGTAGATTTTCCTTTTAAATTCACAATAACCGATGACGTAGAATTGTATTCAAATGAAGATGAAGTAGGGGATGAGGATATCTTTGGTAGAGATGAAGAGTCTGCTGATGATTGGAACAATATACTCGATGGGATAGAATCATTAGTACTTCACATGAATTACGACAACACGACAGGATTGCCCTTAAAGATGGAAGTTCAAGGGTGGAATGTTGAAAAGAATCAAGCTACTGCCTCAGGAGCTGTTACGAAGGAAATATCAGTCGGTGAAGATAAAACTGTTGAATTTAATTTAACAGGCTTTATCGAAGATATGAAAGATACGGTTCCTTTTAATTTGATGTTCACCGTAATACTGCCAAAACCGGAAACGGGAACGGAAACTTATTCATTGAATATGAATGGTAATTTAGATCTTAGCCTTTGGTTGGATCTTGATACAGACATAACAATACCAATATCGAATCCTTTAAGGGCACAATAAGGAGGGGATGACTATGAAAAAATTGTTTATTATATTGCTAATAGTTTCTTCGTTTTCTATGATCATTTTTTCAGAAGGATTGAGATCTTTTGATAGTAGTTTGAATCCCGTTTTGTTAGAGTCGATAGGCAAAAGAAATTATTTTGAAATCGAGCTTTCTCCCGATATTATGATTTATCAAAACGCTTACAAAGTAGCAGACCTTTTACCCATATTGACCGCTACAAAGTTCACCATTGATTTCGACGAAGTATATACCTCTTTAGATGGAACTAATTTATCCTTTATAACAAAAGATAACGTTGAAGGACACTTTGTAGTAAATATCTTTGATCTGGGTCTTGGGGTTGTACTCAATGGTTATTTAAAAAGTGATTTAACGGTACCAAACGATTTGATAGATCTTATCGCCAATGGTAATGAAATAGATACAACCAACGAAGGTACGATGTCATTTAACTTGAATACATCTTTTAAAGCAGGGGCGTACGCTTCTTATAATTTCGATGGTATGTCGGTTGGTTTGGTTTACAACTTGTTCTTGCCCATAGTCTATACCGAAGAATCAAATATTGAATACGAATTTTCCACGGATACAGATGAAGGAACAACAACGGCCCAGTTGAACATGAACGTTGACTTGTATTCTCCTTTTGACAGTGATGAGCTTGAAAATATATCCATTAACTCCGTAACAGATAAATTTTTAACCGATGCAGGACATTCCATAGATGCAGGTGTAACCTTTGGTGAGATTAAAAATCCTGTTGTGGGAATCGCAGTAAAAAACATACCTGTTAAACCTGCAAAGGTGTCTTACAAGATTCCCTATCAAGAAACGATTAGTATTTTTGGTGAAGATTCCAGTAGTTCAACACCTATGGAAGTTCAAGATGTAAATGAAGAATATGCTTATCCAATGAGTGTTACCGGATTCTTTAGGATACCAGTAGTCTTCCTCGATATCATTCCATACGGGGAGTTCTATGTGGAAGATCAGGAAATTGACTGGGGTGTGCAAGCTAAAACTTCTCTTTTCAATTTTATCCCGTTGACAGTTGGTATTGAAAAATATTATGGTTACTGGAACACATTTTTAGGTTTTGGAATAGATAGCAGAATTATTGAAAGTAGAACGGAGTTATCTCTTACGGCAAAGGATCTTGAAAAAATTTTCGATTTGAACGGGTTTACGTTCAAATCAAGTTTTGCAATAGGGTTTTAAAAACAATGGTGTATACAATCATTAAAAAAGGGCGCTTAGCGCCCTTTTTTTGAAAGTATTTTGCTGAATGTAGTATAATAGAAAAGAATCAATAGAGTTGAATTTTATAGTGTAATAAGCAAAGGGACTCAAACTATGAATCTTTCAGATTGTTTAAAGATAGTAAATATCTAGTAACTGTGAGGAGCAATATGAGTAGGCATATCTATAGGCTAAGGGGAATGAATCTGGATAAACTTATAGAACTTGCACAAATAGGGGACAACCAAGCCCTAGGCATAATTCTTGAAAAGTTTGAACCTATGGTGAAATCTATTGTTGGGAAATATTATGGAACATGGTTGGAATTCGAAGACTTTTTACAAATAGGTTTGGTGGGTTTAATTCAAGCGGTATATAATTTCAGAAAAGATGCAAACGCTAAATTTTCAAGTTTTGCCTATATGAATATCTCTTCGGAGATCAAGTCTTTTGTCACCTACTTGAATAGAAATAAACATAAAGTTTTAACAGAAGCTGTAAGTATGGAAAACACGGACGACGAATTTACAGAAAACGCCGATTATTATATAGAAAGTGTTGATACTGAAAAGAAGGATTTTCTCAAGGAATATTTTTTATCAAAGAGTCTTGAACAACTCGAATGCAACGAAAGGGGAATTGTTGAATTATGGATAGATGGATACTCATATCAAGAAATAGGTGATAAAATGAAAATAAATACAAAAAAAGTAGATAATACCATCCAAAAGATAAAAAAAGTTTTTGCAAGAAATATAGATGAATACAATAATATAGTGGAGATGTTTGGAGGGAAGTATGAGATTTAAGATAACTATCTTTGTTGTAAGTTTAATAGCAATAGTTTTATCCATTGTCACGGAGATTAGGGTAATAGAACTTAGGAAGGATCTTCAAAGTCAATTCAATCGATTAAATTCAACGGTGAACGAAAAATTGGAGGCTCAAGAAAAGGAGATCTCAAACCTCAATAAATATTTTGAGCCAGATGGTGTGGTTGAAAAATTCATAGTTTCAAACAATTTTTTAGAAAAAAACCTAAACGACCTGGATAAAATTATCACTAATTTAGACGAACCATCAGGCGCTGGCTACATTCAGATATATATTATAGGTTCCTCCGATGTATGGGTGGCGTTTAGAAATCCAGAAGGTAGATACATCTTCCAAGGAAATTTAAAGCCAGGCTTGAATCCATACAAATTTTATTTTTTTAAAGAGCCTTCCATAGAAACTCAATATACCTACACACTTCCTTTTAACGCTTCATTTAAGAGTGGAGTCCCTGAAAATACCTTTTTTCTAATAAAAGAACCTGGTCAGTACAGACTTATTAAACATCCTGACAAAGAAATATCGAGCATAATGAAAGATTTAAATCTCTATATTCCAACGGTTACAGGAAAATAGTCAATTGTGGTATAATTAACAAAAGAATACTTATAATAATGGAGGAATGACTATAGATGGAAAAAACTTACAACCCACAAGAGATAGAGAAAAAATGGCAAAGAAACTGGCAAGAAAAAGATGCTTTTAAAGTGTCGAATGATGAGTACCCAAAAAAATATTATGATTTGGTAATGTTTCCTTATCCGTCAGGGACCCTCCATGTTGGTCATGTAAAAAACTATGTTATTGGTGACGTTATAGCTCGATACAAGAGAATGAGAGGGTATAGCGTCTTGCATCCCTTTGGTTTTGATGCGTTTGGGCTTCCTGCAGAAAATGCTGCGATAGAAAAAGGGAACATTCATCCTGAAGATTGGACCATGCAAAACATCAATATCATCAGAAATCAAATTAAAAAGTTAGGTATTAGTTATAATTGGGACAGAGAAGTTATAACATGTAAGGAAGATTACTACAAATGGACACAATGGATTTTTTTACAATTGTATAAAAATGGGTTAGCCTACAAGAAAAAAGCACCTGTTAATTGGTGTCCAAACTGCAAAACGGTTCTTGCAAATGAACAAGTTGTTAACGGAAAATGTGAAAGATGTGGGACCGTTGTGGAAATTAAACAGTTAGAGCAATGGTATTTCAAAATAACTGACTACGCTGAAAAGTTGCTAAATGATTTAGAAAAATTGAGTGGATGGCCTGAGAATGTCAAAACAATGCAGAAAAATTGGATAGGTAAAAGTGTGGGAGCAGAAGTAGAATTTAAGCTTGATAATGGCAAAGGAAGCTTGAGAGTTTTTACTACCAGACCTGACACCTTGTGGGGAGTTACCTTTATGGCATTGGCTCCCGAATCCCCTCTTGTAGAGGAATTAACAACTCCAGAATATAGTGAAAAAGTCAATCGATTTTTGCAAAAAATGAGCTTGCAAGATAGGTTTAAAAGAACCGCTGAAGGAGCTGAAAAGGAAGGAGTTTTCACTGGAAGTTACGCGATAAATCCTGTGAATGGAGAAAAGATCCCTGTTTACGTAGCGAATTATATCTTGTACGAATACGGTACTGGAGCAATTATGGCTGTTCCTGCACATGATCAAAGAGACTTTGAATTTGCGAAAAAATACGAACTTCCCATAAGAATTGTTATTACACCTGAAGATGACACGTTAACTGAAGAAATTCTAGAAAAAGCCTACGTTGGTGAAGGAATTTTGGTAAATTCTGGAGAATTTACAGGTTTAAACAACCAAACAGCAATTAAGAAAATCTCTCAGTGGTTAGAAGATAAAAATATCGGAAAAGTTGTCACCCAGTACAAATTGAGAGATTGGCTTATATCAAGGCAAAGGTATTGGGGAGCTCCGATTCCTATCGTATATTGTGAAAAATGTGGGGTTGTTCCTGTGCCTGAAAATGATTTGCCCGTAAAACTTCCTAGGGATGTTGAATTTGAACCAACCGGTAAAAGTCCTTTGATCGATCATCCCGATTTTAAAGAAACAACATGTCCAAAATGTGGTGGAAAAGCTAAAAGAGAAGTTGATACAATGGATACCTTTGTGGATAGTTCGTGGTACTATATAAGATATGTGAATCCAAAGTTAGAAGACAAACCTTTCAATAAAGAGGATGTAGATAATTGGTTACCTGTAGATCAGTATATAGGCGGAGTCGAACATGCAATATTACACTTACTTTATTCAAGGTTCATAACCAAAGTATTGAAAGATCTTGGTTATATTAGCTTTGATGAGCCCTTCAAAAATCTTTTCACTCAAGGTATGATATACAGGAACGGGGCTAAGATGTCTAAATCAAAAGGTAACGTTGTGTCTCCTGAAGAAATGATCGAAAAATATGGCACTGATGCCCTAAGAACTTACATTCTTTTTATGGCTCCTCCCGAAAGGGATGCTGAATGGAATGATTCAGGTATAGAAGGAGCATACAGATTCTTAAATAGGGTTTGGAATACGTACATGAAAATACAGGATAAAATAAATCATCTTGAAAATAAGCCGAATTATCTTTTGAAAAATAAATCTGAAAAGGATTTAAGAAGAAAATTGCATCAAACTATTGAGAAAATAACGAGCGATATAGAAGGCAATTTTCAATTTAACACTGCAGTAAGTTCTCTTATGGAACTTTTGAATGAATTAACTTCTTATCTTAACAATACAGATGAAAAAGATTGGAACCTCAACTTACTAAAAGAATTTTCTGAAGATTTTGTATTGATGTTATCTCCTATTGCACCCCACATAAGCGAAGAATTATGGAAGAATTTAGGAAAAGATGATTTTATATTTAAAGCAAGTTGGCCAAAGATCGATAAAGATGCTTTAAAAGCAGAAGAAATTACTTTAGCGGTACAAATAAATGGGAAATTGAGAGCTCAGATAACGATTGATGTTAATTTCAACGAAGATGAAGTAAAAAGTTATGCCTTAGAAAATGATAAAGTTCAAAAATATATCTCTGGTAAAAAGATACAAAAGATTATTTATGTTCCAAGAAAAATTATAAACATAGTGGTCAAATAAGAAATAACAAATAGGAGGTGAAAAAAAGTTTTTCACCACATTGTAAATAAACAATTGCTAACACGTTGGTGAGAACTTTTTCATAAATATGAAATCACCCAAAGTGCCTAAACCCACAATAAAAAGGCTAGCAATGTACCACAGACTTTTAAAAGAGTTACGAGAGGAAGGGACGCCAAAAACCTCTTCTCATGAGATTGCTGAGGCTCTTAATATAAAGGCTTCTCAGGTTAGAAAAGATTTATCTTATTTTGGAGAGTTTGGGAAAAGAGGCGTAGGATACGATGTTGAAAATCTGTGTTTAAAGATTCAAAAGATTTTAGGAACAGAAAGAATTTGGAATGTTGCAATTATAGGGGTGGGAAATCTTGGCAGAGCTATTTCTCATTATCCTGAATTAGAAAAATACAAGTTTAAAATAGTTGCAGCGTACGATGTAGATAAAAGAAAAATTAATTCTATTTTGTTACCCGGTGTTCCAATAAAACATATTAAAGAGTTAAAAAATAAAAACAATGATCTTGGTTTTGAAATAGCTATATTAACTGTTCCTTCAAGTGTGGCTCAAGAGGTTGCAAATATATTGATAGAAGCTGGTGTAAAAGGGATATTGAATTTTGCTCCAGTGACTTTGAACTCTGATGATCGTGTTGTTATTGAGAATGTGGATTTTGTTATTTCTCTTAAAACATTAACATATGAAATAGTTAGTAAATACGTACAAATTTGATACTTGAAAACTTATGTGTTCTCAACTGATTACAATCAAATGTAGGGAAACAATAAGGAGGCTAATGTGTTTTGCTTAACATAAATTATCCTGTTTCTTTGGAAACGTTGAAAAAGTTAAAAAATGGTGACAATGTTCTGTACACAGGAAAAATTATATTTGTTACCCCTGAGGCTTTAAAAAGGCTTGAAAAGTACTATCAATTGGAAGGGGTGCCTTTATATAAATTTGTCGGAGAATTTGTCACTTGCGGAACTTTTAATTTGGCGCACGGTGAAATAAAAAACATCAATATCACAGAAATATCTGATTATTTTGATTTTTTGTTTGAAGGAGGAGCCAATTCTTTAATAGCAGATAAGTTACCCACCAAAACATTAAATCAACTGAAGAAATACAACAGGCCCATTTTAAAAACACTTTCTAAAACGATTAGTTTTTTTGATCCAAAAGTCCTTTTTTATAAAGATATTAAAAATGGCGGGATTATAGAAGTTTGGACAAAAAGGCTTCCTATAGAAGTGTTAGCATTTGATGAAAAGGAGCAAATAAGAGATATAAACAATGCCTAATTTTAAAACTCACATATTAAGCGGTATTTTTGGATTTCCTGTATTTTTTTTAGTGTTCAATTTTGTTTATAGCCATTTGTTTTACGAGGTTTATTATGTTTCCACTGAGATCGTGATTTCCTATTTTCTCTTTGTTCTCGGGAGTGATTTCCCCGACATCGACCACCAAAGCTCTTTCATAAACAGGTTATTGAGGTTGTTTTTAATCTTTGGAAGTGTATACTATCTCTTTGAATATGATTTCTTGTATAAAGAGTATCTACCTTTTTCTTATAACCTTTCGAATTTTATTTTGATAGTTATAGGTACTTTAGTTGGATTACTTTTAGGAATAATTTTTAACAAACTATCCAAACATAGGGGATTGTGGCATTCATTTTTAACGGGTGCTATACTCTCTTTCCTCATTTACTTACTTAATTTAAAATATAGAACCCCTATAAACATACTTTACAGTTTGAGTTACTTTGTAGGTTTCTCGTTGCATATTATTTTAGATAAAAATTTTAAAACAAAATAGGCAAGTAGATATTTATCCTTGCTCTATTTTGTTTTTTCCCTTTCTAAATTTTCAACGGCTAAAGGTTTTTGAAGATAAAGAGGTTCCAAGTTTTTTACTTTTACTCTCTTTCCTTTGATAACTTCTTCAATTAGAGACTTTTCATCAATGTTCGAATAAAATACTTCATTTTCCAGTTTGTATTTGTTTTTAAAATATTCTGCTTCTTCATTTATTAAAATACAATTGTTCAAAGAATCTCTTAAAAACTCTTCAAAGACCATTTGAGGACCAAAGATTCTTTTCCCATTTTCGTATATAGATGCATATGCGGCATTTTCTCGGGCTCTTTTCAAGACAGCCAACTTTTCTTTCTTAAGATCGGGGTTGTTATTCACGGTGGAACGGTACAAGACATCAGAAGAGAAAAAGGTATAAACTTCTTTTTCTGGGTTATCTATTAAAAGCCCTTGTAAAGTAGAAATAGCTACTCTGATCCCGGTGAACGATCCGGGCCCTATATCTATGCCAAATTCATCTATGTTTTTTATATTTGTTTTTGATTCTTCTGCTACTTCTTTGATCGCGTTAGCGAGGTAATTACCGGATTTATTCTCAGTCAAAGTCCTTGTATAAATATTATTCTTTTCATCTTTTAATACAACGAATATATTTTTTAGAGTAGTTGAAATTACTAAAAAATTCAAGTTATTCACCTTCTTTTGTTTTGTCTTTTAATTTCAAGGCGGTCTTATAAGCGTTGATTGATGCGTTATACTTTCCTGCAACTTCATATGATTTTGCCAAAATTAGAAAAGCCTTATAATCTTCTGGATTTTTTAAAATGAGTTTTTCTGCTAAGTGAGCAGCAAACCTACCTAATTTCAGTGTACATAAAAAGTTGATTTTTGAATACGAGGGGTACAATTCAAAATACAAGAAAATTATAATAAAAGCACCTAAAATAGAAAGCAGTAAATAGACAAAGATTCTTCTTGCTGATGCTTCTTGTGAGTCTGTTGGTTGTTCTACCAAAGTTGCTGTAACACTTTCTGACACAGCGGGTAAGTTTTCTATTCTGGTAATATGCATTTGCAGTTTCAAAATCTCGGCATTTATTTGTTCACTGAAAGAGAATGATAAGTTTTCAAAGTTTTCATCAACGACCGGTACTTTTTCTTGTATATTTTCTAATTTAGAATTTAAAGCTTTTAATAACGGTAAAAATATGTTGTAAAGTAAATTTTTTTCTATAGTAAGTGACTTTAAATCCTCTCCAACTTTGTATACTTCAGATATAAAAGAAGAGAGTTCCTGTTTCTCGACAAAGAAAACCTGATCGTTCAATAAAGTTAACCTCTGTTTTAAATCAAAATAATTTTTAAGTTGAGAATATGCTACTACAGATTCATTTATTGAATTGTGTTTGTTTAAAAATGTGAGTAATTTATATGCTCCTAGGTACTTATCTTCATCGACTAGATATTTGGATTCAGAAATAAACTTTTCAAACAAGATATAATTATTTGCAGGTACGAAAACTTCAATAAACTTTTCAACATCTTCATCGAAATAAATTGGGGAAGAAAGAGAATTACTTATAGTTGTTTTGATAAATGTTTCATAGGAATTTACTTGCAAATGTTCTTTCAATCCTTCTAATTTATACAAATATTTATAATAAGATTCTTCAAAATTCCCTGTGTTAAATATTTCATTCAAAATAGGGACAATTTCAGGAAAGATGAACAGAATTTTATTGGTATCTTCCTCTGCAATGGAAAAATTAGTGCCTAATACTCCCAAGTTAATGCAAAAATTTTTTAGGTCTTCAGAAATAATAAAGTTGGCAAAATTATAATTTCTATATTTGTTAAACAAAGAGATTTTAGCTGATATTAACGAACCTGTATCAGTAATTTTAGCATCACTGGGATTTTCTATAATGTACTCTAAAAAATATTCCCATGACAATTCCAGAGTTGCAGGGCTTTTTGAAAGATTTTCTATTTCTTCAAGGGTTAAAGCCCATGAAAAAATAGATAGAGTAGAAAGAAAGATTATCAATAATATATTTTTCACACAAATTGCACCTCTTCTAATTGTATTGATCCAGTCTTCAATATTATACAACAATTTAGCTTTTTTGAATCTTTACAAATCTTTCTTTAATATTTTAGTACTAATAATGTATAATATTTATAAAGAAAAAAATAAGAGAAGGGAGAAATTTAATATGGAAAGTAAATGGAAGGTTTTTTGGGACCCAAAGCGTCCTTGTTATCAAGAAAAAGAAAAAGTTGCAAAAACCTTATCTAAAGCTTTGGGAATTTCCGATTTTTTGGCGAAACTTTTAGTGTCTCGGAATATTGAAACACCAGAAGAGGGAGATAGGTTTTTAAATCATTTGGATTTGGAGAGTTTTGATCCTTATTTGATGAAAGATATGTCAAAAGCCGTAGAAATTCTCAAACAAATCAAAGAAAAACAGGAAAAAGTGGCGATCTTCGGCGATTACGATGTTGATGGTGTGACTGCGACTTCGGTTTTGTATCTTGGTTTAAAAAAATTGGGTTATGATGTAACTTCTTACATTCCATCTAGAATAGAAGAAGGTTATAGTCTAAACGTTAAGGCTATAGCAGAGTTAAAAGGCAAAAATTATAATAATATTATTACTGTTGATTGTGGTACAACATCCATACAAGAAATTGACTATGCAAAAAGTCTTGGAATGAAAGTTATAGTTACCGATCATCATTTACCTCAAGAAAATCTTCCAAATGCAGATGCGATATTGAACCCAAAAAGAGAAGACGATGAATATCCTTTCAAAGATCTAGCAGGGGTTGGTGTAACTTTTAAATTGCTACAAGCTCTCTACAAAAGTTACGATAATTCTTTAGATCCTTTTGAATATATAGACCTTGTGGCAATGGGTACTATTGCTGATATAGTCTCGATAACCTCAGAAAATAGATACTTGGTTAAGATAGGATTGAATAAATTAAAAACTAATCCAACGAAAGGTTTAAAATATTTACTCGATGAATTGAAGATAGTTGATTCTGAGATAAATTCACGTGCCATCACTTTTAAGATTGCTCCGAAGATAAACGCTGCGGGAAGGATGTCAGACGCACACGCGGCGTTTAAATTGTTGACCGAGAAAGATGAAGAAAAATTAAAAAAAGCGGTTTCAGAATTACTCCGGCTAAATTCAAAAAGGCAAAGTACCGAAAAGGAAATCTATTTATACTCTTTAAGTTTGTTAGATTTGTACCCGGAATATAAGAAGGATCCTGTGTTGGTGTTAAGTGGTGAAGACTGGCATATGGGAGTTCTTGGAATAGTGGCTTCCAAATTGTCAAATCAATTCAATAAACCCGTTTTGATGATATCAAAAAATCAGGAAATGGGTAAAGGATCAGGAAGAAGTCCTCAGGGCATAGATTTAATGGAGCTCCTTCTCAAAGTCAGTGAAAGAGGTATTTTTGAAGAGTTCGGTGGTCATAAGTTTGCCGCAGGTTTTTCCCTTCTTTCTAAAAATATAGAAACTTTAAGAAAGGAGATTAACACCGCTTACAAAGAGTTATACGGTGATAAAAGATTAACCTCTCAAATTGATGTGGATATGGAAATAGAAGGAATATGGGAAACGATGTTTGAAGATATAAACAGGTTAGAACCTTTTGGGTATGGTAATCAGGAGCCAGTTTTTTTAATAAGAAACGCTAAACTCGAAAACATAAGTTTCTTTCGCAATGGTTCTCAAAGTTTTTCAGGAACACTCAACAAAGATTCCTTAATCATAGATGTTTTAGGATACGATTTAGGATACAAATTAAGCGAACTAACAGAGAACAACAAAAAAGACCTATTTACAGATCTTGTCGGCACCTTTAGAATAGAGAACTCTTATAATTTAAAAAATAGTTACGTTAAATTTTACTTGCAAGATTTGAAGGTTAATGAGAGAATAAAACAAGAGGAAAATGCAAAATGGAACTTTGCATCTAATATTCTTCAGGATGAGTTGAACAAGATCATGAATGTTGAAATATTAAATGATAATTTAAGTAGAAGTAAGGTTGCAATGTTTCTTCCAAGTAAGATAAAAAATGACTCGTTACTGAAAAAAATTCAACTATCTTTGAAAAAAGATCAAAAGCTGATAATCGTTTCTGCCACAAACAGTTTATTGGAACACATATATAAGATAATAAATACTTATTTTCCAGAGAATTTATTATATTTTAGTAATCAATATACACTCACACCAGAGCATATATCTGATTGTAGAGTGATCTTTGTCACAGTACCCAAGTTTATTAAAAATCGTGAATTGCTTGATTCTATGCAAGCTGAAATTATTATCGATGAACCTTTCTATTCATTATTTCATCCGGTAGTAAGAAAAGTTTCAGAATATCAGCAATTTAGGAAATACGCTCTTCAAAAGCCTGAAATTAGTATTTTTAGTTCTATTTACAGTGAAGAATTAAAAGAAATTTTAAAACGAGCAGGATTTAAAATTCTTATATCTTTCTCTAATAATAATTTTGAAGTGGTGAGGGAAAAAAACAATATTTTGGGGCTTTTGAAGGATTACTCAAATGAAAGAAATGGAAAAGTATTGGTTTTGAATGATTATGAGAGGCAAAAGTCTTTAGTAAGACTGCTAGATGAGAAATTACAAGTTGACGAGAACAATATAAAACTCTTCAACCATTCAATGAGTTTTAGAGAAAAACTTATTTCCAGAGAAAAATTTAAAAATGAGAAAGCTAATTTTTATATAACCTCTTTTTCTAACAACGGTATAGCTTTTGAAGTTAAGCAGTTCTCTCCAATTTTGATAATTGTGGATGTTCCAAAGACGGACATTGAGCTTTTGGACTTGGTTTCTACATGGATGAAAAAAACTCAAAGAACAACTATCATATTGGCTTACAATAATCGGTTCAAAGTTAAATTACTTTACGAATATTCAAGAAAGTATCCATCTTTCAAGGTGTTAAAACTTGTCTACGATTTTATAGCCGACGGTCATTACAAAGTAGAAGAGATAGAAGATTCTCTTTTGAAGGGTGATAAATCGTTATCAGAAACTGTTTTAAACGTGATGGAAGATGCAAAGTTGATAAAGGTAAATGAGGAAGAAGTGGAGATATTGGATAATTTTAATCTAAAAGGTTTACGTGAAAGCTCTAATTTCAAAGAAAATATATTAGATAATTGGATATTAAAAAATTCTATCAATTTCTATGAAAATTTAGATACAAGAGAATTAATTGAATTCTTGAAAGGCAATTCCAAAGCAGGAGCAAGAAGTTTATAAAATGAGTAAAGATATGAGAACAACGTTGGATCTTGATTTAGTTTTACTAAATGAAAATTATCAAATATTAGAAATAAAAGAGATGTTAGCGAAGAACGGTGTTTTTTGTAAGATTTTCCCCTCGCCCAAGTCTGTTTTACAAGCTTGTGCACCGGTTATTTGCTTTTCCTCTAGAGATAAAGAAAAAGCCATTTATATATTAGATGAAAATGGAGTTAAATATGATTTAGTTAAATTGGAGAAAGATATTATATGGGAACTATTAAGAACTTAAAAATATATGGAATCGATTATGGAACAAGAAAGTGCGGTATAGCTTTTTTAAAACAAGATATAAATATTCCATTACCAAAAGAGACGATACCGTCAGAAGAACTGTTAGAATATTTGGTTTCGTTGGATTTAAACCATGACGATTTAATCGTGTTTGGATTACCAATTTCCATGTCTGGGAGATATTCAAAACAGAGTTTTTTAAGTATAGATGAAGCTATAAAGATAAAAGAAAGAATAGGATGCAAAATTTACTTTGTGGATGAAAGATTGACCACTTCCTCTTTGTACAGTGAGGTTAAAGGACAAGTGAGCTATAAAAAAGTAAAAAGGACCAAAGATCAAAATAGTAGTGTACTCATTCTATCCAATTTTATTCAAAGCCCAGGAAACGCCATTGCCTTGGAAGTAAGAGAGGTATATAATCTAAAAAAAGATTTTTCAAATTACAAAGATATTTTGATCTGGGATGTTCAGGTTAATAAGGAGTTTGAAAATGTTTCTATCTTTGCAAAAGATCCTTGGATATTTTGGCACTACTACAAAAAAGGATTCGAAAGTACCACTTTGATATCAGACCTAAAAGATTATTATGATTTAATTATAACAACTAAAGAAAACAGAGAAAAAATTCAAGTAAATATTAATTGTAATGAATTGATGTGCCTGTAGCCTAACGGATAAAGCGTTGGACTCCGGATCCAAAGATGCGGGTTCGACTCCCGCCAGGCACATTTTTAAAATTTTAAAATCTCTTAAGAAAAAATAGGAGGTAAATTATGGCAAAATCTGATTTAGGAATAGATTTAGGAACTGCAACCTTTGTAGTATATCAGCGTGGTCAAGGGATTATCCTTGAAGAACCTTCAGTGGTAGCAGTTGATAAGAGTAAAAAAAAGATGTTGGCAATAGGAAAAGAAGCAAAAGATATGGTTGGAAAAACTCCTAGTCAAATACAAATTATTAGGCCCGTGCAGGATGGGGTTATTACGGATCCTAGCATCATAGAGGAAGTATTGAGATATTTCGTCAAAAAAGCCAAATCCAAAGGTTTTAATATGTACAAACCACGATTAATCATAGGGATACCTGCTTTAACTACAGACGTTGAAAGAAGGGCGGTTAAAGAGGCGGGGAGTAGGATTGGCGCTTCTAAAGTATTTCTTATAAGTGAACCTTTAGCTGCTGCTATAGGTAGTGGAATAGATATCACAGAACCTAATGGTCATATGGTAATCGATATAGGAGGAGGCACCACAGACTTAGCGATTTTGAGTTTGGGAGGCTGTGTCATAAGTGAAACGATAAAAGTCGCAGGTGAAGCCATGGATCAAGAAATAATTAAATATACTAAAAGACGATATAAATTCTTGATTGGTGAAACTACCGCTGAAAGGTTGAAAATCGACATAGGCAAGGCTTTTTCTCAAGAAGAAAATCTTGAAATGGAAGTTAAAGGGCAGAACATCAAAACAGGGCTTCCTTCGAATTTAAAACTAACTTCGGACGATATTTTCTACGCAATCAAACCAATATTAAATGAAATAATAAATAAAATAAAAAATATTTTAGAAAAAACTCCTCCAGAATTAGCAGCGGATATAATGCAAAATGGACTTATAGTTGTTGGAGGGGTGGCGAGACTAAGAGGATTGGATAAATTAATATCAGAGCAAACTGGCGTAAGAACGTACATTCCGGAAGATCCACATCTTACTTGTGCAAAAGGTACAGGAATTTTGTTGGAAGACATAGAATTATTAAACAAAGTACAAGTAAATTAGAACCATCCACCAGGAGGAAATAAAATGAGAGGAATATACAATGCAACGGCTGGCATGCTCAACTCTTTTGCTGAATTGAACTCTATTTCCAACAATTTGGCTAATCTTAACACTGTAGGTTACAAAAAGGATTTTAACCTATTTAAAAGTGTATACGAAAAAGAGATTAGATCATATCAAAATGCACAAGGAAAAGGCGAACCGATAGGGAACATTTATAGTTCGGTTATTTTGGACGAGGTAATTCCAAATCTCGAACAAGGATCTTTAATTGAAACAAACGGAAAGTTAGATTTTGCAATAGAAGGCGACGGCTTTTTTAAAATAGAGAGAAACGGTAACTACTTTTACACACGAAATGGTGAATTTTCTTTAAGTCCTGAAAATTATCTTGTCACAAAAAGCGGTGATTACGTGTTAGATGAAGAAAATAACCCTATACGTATAAATCCAGATAATTTTTTTGTGGATGAAGAAGGTAATATATCGGGAACAAACATAAGATTAAACATCCTAAATGTAGAGAATTTGAATAAATACGGTGAAAATTATTTCACGGGAGAAGAGATAGGACAAGCAGATAACTTCTATGTGAAACAAGGGTTTCTTGAGGGTTCAAACGTTGATGCCCTAAATGAGATGATTAAGATGATCGAAGCAAATAGAAAGTTTGATATTCTACAAAAAGCAGTATCAACAGGAGATTCACTCAACGCAAAGCTTATTGAAATAACTTCAAACTTTTAACTAATTTAGATAATTATAAAGATTTTTAAATGGAGGGGTAAATTATGTTAGTGTCTTTGTATAACGCTGCAACCGGTATGAATGCTGAACAAAGAAAGTTAGATATCATTTCAAACAATCTTGCAAACGTTGATACAACAGGATATAAAAAGCAGAGAGCAGAGTTTCAAGATTTGTTATACTCGTCTGTAAAAGAAGCAGGTACTCCAACTGCCCAGGGTTCAACCTTACCAACAGGTCTTTATGTAGGTCATGGTACACGCTTGGCTGCAACAACACGGATCTTCACATTAGGAAACATAGAACCAACAGACAATTCTACCGATATAGCAATCATGGGAGACGGATTTTTTCAGGTTCAGATGCAAGATGGAAGTATAGCCTATACTAGGGATGGTTCTTTTAAATTGGATGCCAACGGTAGACTTACTACTAGTGATGGATTGATGGTTATTCCAAATATAGTGATTCCTCAAAATGCTGTGGGAATAAACGTTTCTCCGGATGGAATAGTAAGTGTTTCTTTGGGAGATGGAACGATTCAAAATGTAGGGAATCTCACTACTGTGAGATTTTTAAACCCTGGGGGGTTAAAACCCATAGGTAATAACTTATATTCTGAAACGCCAGCTTCCGGTAATCCAACGGAAGGGATACCTGGTCAAGATGGATTTGGAGCTTTACAACAAGGTTATTTAGAAAAATCCAACGTCGATGTTGTTAAAGAAATGGTAGATATGATAGTTGCACAAAGAGCTTACGACATTAATTCTAAAACTATCACAACCGCTGATGAAATGTTGAGAACCGTTTCAAATGTTAAGAGATAAACCGTAATCTCCCTTGAGTTTTTTTGATGGTGGTTGTTAAATGGAAGGGAGTTGATGACTTTGACACGATTAATCAGAATTATATTTTTTTCTATGATGTTGTTTGTATCATCAATTGTTTTTTCGAGCATAGTTTTTACAGTTCCCTCCGTTATATTCAGTGAAGATTGGATTTTTTCTCTTAAAGATATATTCCCTGAAATGAAGTCAGATAGGACGATCTCTTATATAGTTAATGAGAAGATAATTTATTCTGAAAAAGAGCTTTCTAAAATTTTGTACGGTTTAATGAGTAGTTATTACAGCGATTTTGACCTTGTTTTTGAAGAAAGTACGGTCACGGTTATATACAAAAACGATAATAAAGATATAGATGTTCAGTACATTGATTTAGAAATTTTTTTACAGCAAAAGATAAAAGAGTACGACAATTCTTTGACAGTGAATAGTATAGATCTAAAGGTTCTTCCTGAAAAGGTTTTATCGGCAGAAGTAATAAGGATCTTTCAAAGCTACGATAAGTTGTATATAAGTTTGAACGTAAAAGATGACAAA
Organism: Petrotoga mexicana DSM 14811; assembly: GCF_002895565.1. Taxonomy (GTDB): domain Bacteria; phylum Thermotogota; class Thermotogae; order Petrotogales; family Petrotogaceae; genus Petrotoga; species Petrotoga mexicana. The sequence continues at coordinate 9,991 of NZ_AZRN01000004.1, read as the reverse complement.
AACAATCAAAAGACACTTACAGTTATTGCTAATGTATCGAAATGTGAAGAAATACTTGTATACTCCAAAGATTTAACCAGAGGAACAACGTTGAATGAAGAATTAACAGAACCAGCTACTAAAAATGTTCTAACCATCAACATTAAACCTGTAGATATAGAATTAATAAGATCTGGAAGTTATGAATTAACCAAAGATGTAAAAAAAGGCGAAATAGCTGATGCAACTTATCTCAGACGTATACCTGACGTTAAAGCTGGAGACATTGTAACGGTTTTAGTAGAATTTGAGGGTATCACGGTTTCTACTTTGGCGAGGGCTATGACAAATGCAAATTTTGGAGATACTTTGAGCGTTAGGAATGTTGAAAACGGGAACATAATAACCGGTAAACTAAAAGAAGGTCCAATACTTCAGGTTAGTTTAGGAGGTTCTCAAAAATGACTGATATAAAGTTATCAAAAGTTTTTATTTTTTTCTTGATTTTTCTAGTTTTAGCGAGCCTTGGTTTCTCTGAATCATTGTGGAATAAGAATGATGAAGAAGGTAATTCTATTTACAACTATAACCAGGATTTTGGGGTAGGAGATGTGGTAACCATTGTCGTTTCTGAAAATCCTTCCCTCTCTTTATCTGAAAGTATGCCTGATTATAAAAAAGCGTCTGTTGATACGGTTAACTCAGTAGTTACAAATATAGGAGGGGTAGATTTATCCAATTTTTTGCCCATAGGGGCTGGAGATCCAACGCAGGTTAGTGTACAAAATGATCAAAAAAGTGCCTCTTCTTCTGCAGAGGTTCAACTATTTGTATCCGCAATAATCCAAGAAGAGGACCAAAACGGACTTTTAAAAATTAGAGGAGAAAAGGAAATTAAGGTGGGTAACAACAGAAATACTATGATTGTTGAAGGCTACGTTTCTCCAAAAAACATTGCAAAAGATGGAACTATTTACTCTTCTAGTTTAGCGAATGCAAAAATTTGGTACGATGGAGATATAGTTTTCCAGCAGGATCCTAGCGAACCATCATGGTTAACGTCTATACTTTCAGGAATAGCAAATATATTCTTTTAGAAGGGAGTCAAAATGAGAAAAAATTTATTTGTCACCTTTTTATTAATTTTAATTGTTAATATATATGCCTTTGCTGGAGTTAGAATAAAAGATATATCTAATTTCAGAGGTGCAAGGGACAATCAATTATTTGGAATCGGTTTAGTTACGGGTTTAGATGGTAGCGGTGATTCAGGGGATGTACCCTCTGAGATGATAAACAATATGCTGGCTAATTTTAACATCAATCTTACCTCTTATGTAGAAACAGAAAATACAGCGCTTGTTATGGTCTTTGCTGATATACCTTCTTTTTACAAGGAAGGTATGAGATTAGACGTTACTGTAGCTGCCATAGGAGATTCTGATTCAATTGAAAATGGAGTCTTAATGCAAACACCTCTTTATGGTGCTGATAATAAAGTGTATGCTGTTGCACAAGGGAATGTCTTAACTGGTGGAGCCAATATCCGTTCATCATCTAACCTACAAGACAGATACAAAGTTGTTGGTTATATCCCTGAAGGGGCAATTATAGAGAAAGAAATTCCTGCACAGATTGTAAATGAAAATACGGTAACTATCAACTTGAAACAACCAGATATAACAACATCGGCGAGAGTTGCCAACGCAATAAATTCAACTTTTTCATTAAAAATAGCAAAAGCTCTTGATCCATCTTCGATTAGAATAGAAGTTCCAAAATATTTTGAAGAGGATATCATATCTTTTTTAGCTTTAATTGAAGAGATAGAGATTACTCCCGATGTAAAAGCCAAGATAGTAATCAACGAAAAAACAGGAACAATAGTTCTTGGAGGAGATGTTGAAATAGCAGATTTCACCGTTAGTTATGGTAACTTCAGTGTAAGTGTTGAAAACGGGAAAATAAGTGGAAAACCTGCAACGGTTTCAAATTTGATTACAGCTTTGAAAACGGCTGGAGCAACTCCTCAAGATATAATTGCAATTATTCAAAGCGCTCAAGCTTACATATATGCTGACTTGGTGGTGATGTAAATGGCAAACATAATTGGGCCTGCATTTAATGTATCTGGTATAAATTATAATGAAATAGGCGTAAGAGACGCGACTGAAGCTTTTGTGTCGGATATCTTTGCAAAGATATTGAACTCTGCCCAAGATGATGACCTATTTAAAAAGGATAAATTAATTCCTGAATCAAACGCTGAGAAATGGATTAAAGAATGGATAAATGTTGAATATGCTAATCTATTGACTCAACAAAGTTTAAAGCCATTGGTGAACCAAATTGTTAATTCTTTTCCTCCAGAACGATAAAATTATTTTTCATTTTTTGTGCAAGAATTATTTCTTCTTGTTCTAAAAAGCCTTCTGATATTTCTTCTTTGAAGACTGATTTAAAACCTATTTCAAAAGCTCTGACTATTTCTATCTTTGAAATAGGTTTTTTTAAAATTGTTTCTAAATCGATAGTAGAACTAATTAAATGCCGTTTTATCCAATCAGTATGAGAGTATTTAAAAGAATTAATGTAGGTTTCATAATCATGCTTAATTGGAATTGAACCATGTTGGAGAATGAAATTTGCCGTTCTGTATTGGGCACTTCCAATTAGTTTCTTTCCGTTAACTTTCACCTCATAAAATGAAGGGGCGTCATAGCAAAGGTCTTTGGTTACTCCTTCTTTTTTTGACCTTTCAAGATCCGCTTCTATTCCTAATGCGTGTAACGATCTTATTAACGCTTGAGAGATTTTCATGTAGCTGGCAAGTAGATTATTTGGTAAGTTTTTGTTGCTAACAAAAGTTGAAAATGAATAGGTTATTTCATTATTATGTAAAACCGCTCTCCCACCTGAGGGTCTTCTTACAATAGAAATATTGTTACTTTTTATAAACTCCCAGTTTAGGTTGTTCGTTTTTTGATGTTTCCCAAGGGATAAGGTGGGGTATTTCCATTGGTAGATCCTTAAAGTAGAAATTTTTCTAATTGTACTTAGTTTGGCTATGGATATATCCAATGCCATATTCATAGAACCCTCATAAGGTTCGTCAACAATTATTTTTATCATTTGATTTCTCCTAAAGGAAATTTTTTTGGAATCCCTACTTGCCTCGGAAAGTTTTGGGGGGTTGTTCCAATTTTTTTAAAAAGTATAAAATACCTTTTCTTCTTGTCTTCTCCAATTTCGTATTCGATTTCTTTAAACTCAGCTATATTCAGCTTTTTCAACACGTTTTGTGTATATTTTTTCTCATTTTTGAAGTATGATGGGCCTTTGAATAGAGATATAAAGCCATTTACTTTCACGAGTGGTGTCAAATATTCTAATGCAATATCACTTCTGGCTAACGCTTTACATGTGGCAAAGTCAAAATATTCTCTATGGGTTTTTGCAAAATCCTCTGCTCTTTCACAGAACAAATAAACGTTAGTTAATTTTAGCTCTTTTATAAAAATTTTCAAAGCCTGTATCTTTTTTGATATGCTGTCTACTAGGTAAAATTCTTTTTCTGGGAAGTATATAGCCCATACTAAACCAGGTATACCTCCGCCGGTTCCTATATCTACAACCCTTTTTGAATTTAGAAAGCTGTCTTCTGCCTCTATAGAAATTATACTATCTAAAATAAGGTTTTCGTAGGCGTCTTTTTCGCTTGCATAAGCGGTTAAATTTACAGGGTAGTTAATTAACATATCAATGTATTTATTAATTTTCTCAGCCTTTTCATCCAGTTCTTTCATTGACAAAACGCTCCTTATATGGTATAATTCTTTTGGGTTGTGCATTTCGTTCATATTGGTGGAGACGTAGCCTAATTGGCTAAGGCGTCGGTCTTGAAAACCGATGGGGTTACACCCCGTGTGGGTTCGAGTCCCACCGTCTCCGCCAGTTTTAAACTTAAAAAACCGCCTTTTGGCGGTTTTTTTGATAGGGTTAGCTATATCTTTCCAAATCTGTCAAACGGATAAATTCTTAAAAAAGTTGTTCCAATTACGTTCTCAACAGGAACAAATCCAAAAAAGCGGCTATCTTGACTTTCCAGTGTATTATCACCCATGAAGAAATAGTATCCTTCTGGAATTTTCACATTTACGAGGCCTTTTTCATCTTTGAATATTAAAGAAGGTAAATCCAATTTTGAAAGTTCGTTTTCATAAAAATCAGTAAATAAGAGTGTATCTCTCATTTCTTTGTACCATTCAATAGTGGGTTTTGCTGGTATCAATCTGCCTGTGAAGTTATCTTTATACATAAAAAATAAATCAGATGTAGCGATTTCATAACTGTATTTATCAGGATAGGCTATATAATCAAAGAATTTAGGATCTTCAAATATTGCATCTCTTAAATAATAAATATTTTCAAATTCAGGTAGTATTTCGCCGTTTATTTCAAGTTTTGAAACCTTGTTTTTTATCTGGGTTGGAATATAATCTACACTTTCATAATAATCAATAATAAAATCTAACCAATCGGGAATATTTTGAATTTTACCATTTTTAATATCTTCCCAAAAAGTTTCTTCGACCGGTACCAATCTCAAGGTATCACCCGGTTTCCCCACCAATCTCTTCACATATTTTACATGGCCTTCAAATTTTGCTGGAGCAAAAAAATCCATAAACTTATCAAAAGCACGTAACTGTTGTTGTGCCCTGATATCCACAAAAGGTGTCCAAAAAACCACTATCGAGCCTCTATTTGGTTCAGCAAATTCATAAGTAACTTTTTCTACAAATAACCTGTCGTATACCTGGATTGTTGGAACCATAGAAGGAGTGGGAACCATCATTGTTTCAAACACGTACAGTCTAATAATTGTTCCGAATATTAGTGCATATATTATGGCGTAAATCCAATCTAAGGTTTCATCTTTAATTTTTTTCTTAGTAGCCTCTTTCAAAAGGCTCAATCCTTCCTCTCTTTAATCCTTATTTTTCCTTTAACATCCCTCAGGTAATAAAGTTTAGCCCTTCTAACTTTACCTTTTTTCAAGACCTCTACGCTGCTTATAGATGGAGAATGAAATGGAAAGATTCTTTCAACGCCTACTCTATCCGCACCTATTTTCCTAACAGTGAAAGAACGCCCAAGACCAGCGCCTCTTATTTTTATTACTATTCCTTCAAAGGGTTGGATTCTTTCTCTTTTTCTTTCACCTTCTCCTTCCACAACTTTCACGTTGACTCTTACGGTATCACCTGGTCTAATTTCAGGGATATCTTCTTTTTTATAATTTGTTTCTACTGCATTTATGATTTTGTCCATTTTTTAAACCTCCCAAATATTATTTTCATAGTGTCTTTAGAAACTTCATTTAGCGCCCCTTTCGCCCGGACGTTAAGGGGGTTCCCCCTTAAGATCCCCAAGTTCAATACGTCGTTTGCGTAGAAACGAGTTTTGGGAAACATTTCTAAAGCATTGCAAACAAACCATTTTGCACAGATCAGCAAAAGCTTTTTGCACAAGGCTGCAAAATCACAATCTCTCCCACAGAAGAGTCTAGAAATCAAACAATTTCGCCTATTAATCTATCTAAGGTTATTGCTACCGCTGACCTTACAGAAAGATGATTGAACTCTCCATTAGCTCTAATGGGTTCTAAATCGTAATCAGAAATTTCTCTAATCTCTTCTGGCATTCCCCAACCGGTTCCAAAAAGAATTAAAAAGGGATGGTCAGAATCTTTTATCTTATTCTTTAGATCCTCGAAAGAAACAACATTATTTCTTGCTTTAGCAGATGTAAAAACTATCTTTGGACGTTCTCCTTCATTTTTTTCTATTTCTTCGATAACGTCCTCCAGGTAATTTTTTATTTTAAATATTTCAAGCGCTTCTTTTCTGTTGGGATTAAATTCTCCTCCATATCCGTTGAGCCAGTAATCTAAAACCTTTTCTACAATCTTTCGTTGAGCAGGTAAATTAGTTACTAAGAAATAGTTTTTTACGTTATAAGTTTTACAGGTTCTTGAAATATCGTGAACATCAAAATTTGTAACAGCTGTTGAAACAATACTTCCGTCTTTTTTTAGAATAGGATAGTGAATTAAGGCCACATATAGTTTATCAAACATCTTGGGACTCCTTAAAATAATTAGAGTTTTTGTTAAGCATTTCTTGAATAATCTCTACTAAAATCTTTTTTTCTTCTTCATTTAATTCTTTCTTTATAAATAGATCAGGCCTTTTCAATATCGTTTTTAACAAACTGTCTTTTTTTCTAAAGATTCTAATACGCTCATGATCCCCACTTAACAGAATTTCTGGCACTTGCATTCCTCTAAAATCCCGAGGTTTGGTGTAGTGTGAATGGTCTAAAAGCCCATTGTAAAAAGAATCGTTTTCCACACTTGTTTTTGAACCTATTACTCCGGGCAAAAATCTTAAAAGAGTTTCGATAATAACCATGGTAGGGATTTCGCCGCCAGTTAAAACGTAATCTCCTATTGAAACTTCTTTGTCAACGATCTTTTTAACCCTTTCATCTATTCCTTCGTATCTTCCACAGAAAAAAACTAATTCCTCTTTTTTTGCTAACTCAAAAGCTAAATCGTTATTAAATACTTCGCCTTGTGGAGAAGGTAAAACTATATAAGGTTTACGGTTCTTAGATAGTATGTATTCATCGTAAAAACGATAAAAAGGTTCTGCCAGCATAACCATTCCATTTTCTCCACCGTAACCAGGTTTATCAGTTACTTTGTGTTTATCAGTTGCGTAATCTCTTAGATTGAATATATCTATTTCAACTAATTCTTTTTCTATAGCCTTTTTGATTACTCCATAGTTTTTGATAATATCAAACATAGTGGGGAAAATCGTCAAAACACTGATTTTAATCCTTTTGATTTGTTCCATTTTCGTACCACTCTATCTTTTTTACTATAATAATTTTATCTTCTTTTTTTAATTCAACAATGTAATGATCTGTCATTGGTATGAGAACTTCTTTATCATCCTCAACATTTTTTATGGAGATAACATCGTTTGCACCTGTTTGAATTATTTCTTCTACCTTTCCAACGTATTCTCCGTCTTCATAGTAAACCTCAGAATCTAAAATCTCATACCAGTAATATTCGTCGCTTTTAAGAGAAGGAAGATCTTTCTTATCGATAAAAACTTCATAACCTATCATTTTTTTAGCTTCGTCCATGTCCTTTATTCCACGTAAGCTTAATACAAAAAATTTATTTAATGGTTTAACTTGTAATACCTTACTAAAGAAGAAATTTCTGGTTGAGATGTTGTATAAGAGAACTTCTTCTAAGTTCGTTATCACATCTTTTACATTGGTAAAAGGTACTATTTTTACCTCTCCGTGCACTCCATGGCTATTAACGATTTTTGCTACAGAGATTTTGTTGTCCAAAAGATTAGATAAACTTTTCAATTCACTCACCTAATTACTTTTAAAATAAATTTCTTCTCAGGATCTTTTTTTGCTGCATTTAAAAGAATGTTTATGGATTTAATAGTTCTACCGTCTTTTCCAATTATTTGTCCAACATCTTCAGAATTCGCGTATATTTCAAATATTACGTTTTTTTCTTCATTGGATTCAATGATCTTTATTTCATCTGGATGTTTAACGATGTTGTTCAAAATGTCTAAAAGCAGATTTTTCATTCTTTGACTTTTTCTCCTTCTGTTTCAACAATTTTCTCAGAGTTTTTGGTATTCTTTTCTTTTCTAGCTCTAAATTTTATTTCATCATATCTTTTCATGACACCCATTTTTCTAAGAATTCTTCTTGCTGTGTCTGTGGGTTGAGCACCTTTTAAAAGCCAATCTAAAGCCTTATCTTCGTCGACTTTGTACTGATTTGAGTTATTTAGAGGATCATAGTATCCGATTGATTCTATATATTTTCCGCTCCTTTTGTTTCTTGAGTCTACGATAACTATTCTATAAAACGGTTGATGTCGCCTTCCCATCCTGTTCAATCTGATTTTTACCATTAATACACCTCCACATATTTTTAATTATTATTAGTATTTTAAAAAGGTAGATTTTTCATCAGTTTTCTGCCCTTGAGTTTTTTCATTTGCTTCATCGTTTTTTTCAACTGATCGTACGATTTCAAAAGTCTATTGATATCTTGAAGAGTTGTCCCACTTCCCTTTGCTATCCGTTGTTTTCTTGAATAAGTTAGTATTCTAGTGTTTTTACGCTCTTTTGGAGTCATTGAATTAATTATTGCTTCGAATTTTTTTAATTCTTGTTCACCTTTGGTTACATCCACCTGTTCCTTTGGAACTCCAGGAACCATTTCTAAAAGATTACTGAGAGGCCCTAATTTTCTTATTTGTCGAATTTGCTCGAGAAAATCTTTTAAATCGAACTTTCCATCCATAAACCTTTCCGCATCTTCTTCTGCTTTCTTTTTATCTATATCTTTTTCTACTTTCTCTATGAAAGAAAGTACATCTCCCATTCCCAAAATTCTTCCAACATATCTATCTGGGTAAAACTCTTCCAAATCATCTATCTTCTCACCAACACCGACTAACTTGACAGGTTTTCCCGTTATGTACCTTATAGAAATGATGACCCCGCCACGAGAATCACCGTCGAGTTTTGAAACAACAAAACCAGAAAGATCCAATTTATCGTTAAATTCTTTTGCCGAATTGACTGCGTCTTGACCAACCATTGAATCGACGACCATCAAAATTTCATCTGGATTAATTATCTTTTTTATCTTATCTAACTCTTCCATCATCTTTTCATCGATGTGCAAACGACCCGCGGTATCTACAATAACAATATCATGTAAAAGCTTTTCAGCATATTTTTTACTTTCTTCTACAATTTTCAAAGCGTCTACCCTATCACCAGTAAAGACAGGAATACCAATATCCTCACCCAACTGTACAAGTTGATCGATAGCTGCTGGTCTGTAAGTATCAGCAGCAACTAACAAAGGGTTTTTTCCTTTTTTCTTATAAAGATTTGCTAATTTAGCCGCGGTCGTTGTTTTACCGCTTCCTTGTAAACCTGTAAGCATAATAAAACCAGGGTTATGAGAAATAGTAATCTTACTGTTTTCTTTACCGCCCATCAATTCTATTAAATCGTCTCGAACTATTCTGATAAATTCTTGATCAGGAGTTAAGCTTTCAAGAACTTTAGATCCAACCGCTTCTTCCTTAACCCTATCGATCAGTTCTTTAACCACTTTATAATGTACATCCGCTTCCAACAGAGAAAGTTTTACTTCTCTAACAGCGTCTTTTATATTTTTTTCAGATAATTTACCTTTACCTGATAGGTTCTTGAAGACTCCTGTCAACTTTTTTTGTAAATTTTCGAACATTATTTGCTCACCCCATTACTTAATAATCCTTCCTTAGTATACTATAAAAAGAAAGAAATTTGGTAAAAAGTATGAAAAAAGTAAAAGACGAGGTATAATTTAAAGTTACTATTATATTAAATATTTTATAATATAAATAGAAGGACTCTTTTTTTAAGATACATGTCAAACTTCTCTATTCATAAGCATATCACATTATTGTTAACAAATCAATTCACTCTAATTTAAAGAAAAAAACGCTTGATAGATTTCTACTTTTATGTTATAATATTGAAGCAATACGCCTGTAGCTCAATTGGTAGAGCGGCGGTCTCCAAAACCGCAGGTTGGGGGTTCGATTCCCTCCGGGCGTGCCATTTTTTTTCTGCCTCCTCTAAAAAATTTATACTGTCTTTAGAAACATTATTCAACACCCCTTTGCCCCGTTTCCCACCCAATAGTAAGAGCAAAAGGCTTCCTCATTTCGTTCTGCAGCCCGCACCCAAAGAAATTCTAAAAAGCTCCATTAAATGCACTTAAAATGTCTTTTACTATCTTTCCTTTCCCCATAGTAAAAATATGTACTCCAGGTACTCCACCTTCTAGAAGTTGCTCAATCAATTTTATTCCTGAGTTTGACAGTTAC
>NZ_AZRN01000003.1 GCF_002895565.1 Petrotoga mexicana DSM 14811 | reverse complement strand
GCCCCGCACCCCGCCCTATAATTAGTATAATTATATCAAAAAATCATTAAATTATATTTTTCTGACTGAATCTCTAATTATTAAGTTAGTTGGTAAAATAACCCTTCTTTTCACCTTACTTTCATTTTTACCTTCTAATTTTTCTATCAAAAGTTTTGCTGCGTTTAATCCCATTTCATATACAGGTTGTCTAATGGTTGTTAGGGAAGGGTATAAATATTTAGCCAAGGGAGAATCATCAAAGCCAACTATTGAAACATCTTCAGGGTAATTGAATCCAGCTTCTTTCAGTGCTTTTATCCCACCAAGAGCCATCCAATCATTGGCAAAAAAACCCGCTGTAAAGTTTTTGCCATATTTGTCAAGATATTTTTTAATAGCAATATATCCATCTTTTACATCAAAACTTGCAGGAATAAAGGTAACTTCAAAATCTTCTTTCTTTTGTGCAAAATCCATAAAAGCTTGCTTTCTTTCCCTGGCAGAGTATACTTCCATCAGACCTTCGACATGTAAAACTTTTCTATGGCCCATATCGTATAAATATTTTGCAATTTTCAATGAAGAGTCATAATTATCTATAGTTACAATATCCATTTTCAGTTCTGAGTTTTCTCTATCAACAGCAACAACCGGTATACCTGCTTCAATGAATTTTTCTAAGCAATCTTCATCCTGGTAGGTTGTACAGACAATGACACCATCAACTTTTCTTGCGAAGAACTCTTCTAAGGCATCTCTCTCTTTTTCCAATGAATGTCTATATGTTGAAAGGAACATTTCGAAGTGATTTCGTAAAAGAACTTCTTCTATTCCTTCAGCTACCATTCCATAGTAATCTGCCTTTAGATCGGGGACCAAGACCCCAATCCCCCTGAACGAGCTCCCTTTTATGCTCTGGCTTCTTCTGTAATCTAATTCTTTTATAACCTTTAAAATCTTTTTTCTTGTTTCTTCAGTAACGTTCTCGCTTCCACTGAGAACTCTAGATACCGTTGCGATAGAGAAGCCTGAAGCTTTAGCAATTTCTCTTATCGTTGCCATTTTTTTCACCTCAAGAGTTACCTTTAATATGTTTCTAAATTAAGTTCTCCCTCAATTATCTCTATTAGAATGTTATCAGGGTCTTTGAAAAAGGCAATTCTTACACCACCTTCAGCATTGGTAGGTTCCATTGTGAATTCTACACCTTTTTCCCTTAGATATTTAAAGGTTTGATCGACACTTTTTACTTTAAAAGCAAAGTGTTTTATGCCCATGTCTTTATCGTTTTGAGTTGTTAGATATTTTCCTTTTTCTGTAAAGTTGAATAATTCAAGTATTTTATCTCCCATATCAAGATAAACAATTACGAAATTCCCATTGTCTTGAACAAGCTTTCCTAAAACTCTAAAACCAAGAATATCTCTGTAAAATCCAACAGATTTTTCCAAATCGGAAACTGTGATTGCTAAATGATCGAAATTAAAATCCATAATACTCATCTCCTTATAGATGAAAATTTTCTTGTTTTTTTATTCAATAAAATTGACATTATCTATATACATTCTTCCAGCGAAGTCGCTGTTCACATCAACAAAAATTAAAAGCATATTTCTTAAATCAGTGTTGTCTTCAATATTGGGAACTGAATTTAAATCTATTTTTACCTCATAATGGTACAGGCCATCATTTGTTACAGTTGCTGAATCAAGATCTGAGAGATCAATTTGATAAGTATCGGTTGCCTGTGCCCAATAACCTGCTAATGGTGGTTGAAACGCCAAATTTATTTCAATAATTCCTTCCGAAGCTCTATCGGGAGCTAAATAAAAATCAAAAAACAAGAAATTTTTACCCCCGCGTTTTAGGCCATCCATCCAGAAATCTAAACGTGGTGCGGATGCCCACGTATCACTTGGCTTTACTTCAGGATATGCTACTTCCCAAGATAAANNCTTCTTCTAGGGTAAGAGCTGTTTGCACTGCTGAGTCACTACTCCATTTCCAACCCTGACGAGTGCCATCTTCAAAATCCGATGGTAATTTTGCTTTACCTAACGGATCATGGATAATGGGGATTTCAATTTTTTTGCCAGAAACCTTAAAATTATCCAAATAAATTACATCTGCTCCCTCTGTACCTACGAAAAGAACAATATTTTGAATCGTATTGTCTGTGTCACTCGTGCCAATTATTTCCAAGCCAGGACTATCTTCAGCTGTTATTGTTAGAACTGCTTTGTAAGTTCCATCAACTTGTTTGACAAAATCATTTGGGGTGAGCCTTACAGCGCGAGCAGGATTAGTCCACCAGCCATTCCCGGGTCCTTGAGGAATCACTGCTATAGCAACAGTTGCAGGAGATTTTAAGATAACATCTATCATTATTTTTCCAGCCCCGGTAATATCAACTGCGTTGCCCCAATTATCCGCAGAAATACGAAGATTGTTCCAAAATCCTCCTTCGCTAACGTCATTGCTTGCATCTAAACCAGAGATTTTTAATCTATTCTTCTCATTGGTCAACGTTACATCAGTGAGAGGACTGTCGGAATTTACTACAAAGCCTTGAGTGGTCCCATCATCAAAATCCCATAATGTTTTGTAGTAATTTGAACGGTCAATTGGTTCGTATTCTACACCTTTTATACGTGTACGAACATATTCTCCTGAAACACTTAGTTCCTCTGGTGACCATATTTGATCAGGTCCTGGATCAAGATCTGTTGCTTCAGATTCACCATATACGTATGGTGTAAATGCCGCAGATTTTTCATTTTTATTAGTAAGAGACCAATTAACCCAACTAACGTTATTGGCGTTCAAAAACTTAAGCCATTCATCTGATTCTTCTATATATGGTCCATCATCGCCAGTAGCTTCGCTTGTTCCCCATTCAGATGCAAAAATAGGGGCACCGTGCTTCAATGCATAAATTGCATTTTTCATTACGTAACTATCTGGTGATGGTTCATGGGTACCTGCATAAAAATGAAGGGTGTAAACGGTATTTTGATCATCGATTGGATCATCAGCAGCTAAATCAGGTCTTTGACTCCAATTGGGATTTCCAACAATAACGATGTTTTCATTCCCGTTTTCCCGAAGCATTTCAATAATAGGTTCTGCATAATCTTTTACAATTTGCCAACCGGTTTCATCATTTGGGATACCATTTGGTTCGTTACATAATTCATAGATGATATGAGGGTCATTAGGATACAATTCTGAAATTTCTTTAAAGAATTCCTGTGCTCCCTCATATATTGGATCAGTTGGATCTCCTGGTGCATGTACGTGCCAATCTACGATCACATACATATCGTACTTCTTTGCAAGATCGATTCCTTGAATGACTCTTTTTTTGATGGTTTCAGGATCTGTTGCGTATCCGTCTTCTCCCACGTACATGGCAAGGCGAATTACATTCGCTTCCCAATCATTTGCAAGAGCGGCGAAAGCATTTTCATTTAGAATTTCGGGGAACCATTGAAGCCCGTGCGTGCTCATGCCCCTTAATTGAATAGGATTACCTTCTTCATCTCCCAAGGTTTTTATCCCGTTATACTCAATAACTCGCAAAGCCCCGGCTTCCGAAGGTTTCTTCACAAGTTCGTTACCGTATAAGAAAGAATCGTCGATATTTGGTGGGATTAATACAGAATTTGCCAATAAAACCAAATTAATGGAAACTATTAAGGCCAATGCTAAAATACTCTTCATTTCTATTCACCTCCATGTTGAAGATATTTTTTGTTTTTAAAAATTAAAAAGAGTGTTGTAGAATTTAATTTATAAATTCAAATCTTTAAACTACAAATAATCAAAGGCGCTTTTTATACTAATTTCACCTTCGATATTATTTAGAACTTTTGGATAGGAGGGGAAAAGAGCAAAGAAATTATCTTGAGAATAATTTTCCCCATTTACCTTAACGTTCACTCCCAACGCCGGTTTTTCACAACTCAATATCAAGTTGTTTCCTTCTTTTTTGTATGTTATCTTTGGATCGTTTAATTTATTTTTTCTTAAATCTGCAAACAATTCGTGGTTTTCTATTATGATTTTTCCATTTTGTTTTAGAATTAAGTAAGCTATGGAGTTATCTAAGTCAATGTTGGAAATATTAAGTTGATCGATAGTAGTTACAGAATCTTCGGGCGTTTTTATGTTTGAATATTCTTTTTGCATAAGTTTTTTTCCATCTAGAGACCAAAGTTGAAATTCTAAATCAACTTGGGTTTTGATTCCATCGTTTATCAGTGATATTATGACCTTTTCATCTTTATTTTTGGCAATCGCTAACAATTGATTATAAAATCTTTTAGTGTAAAAGTATAAAGCCTTTGGCCGTTTAAAATAATCTATTGAAGCCCAACTGAAAACAGGCCATGAATCATTTATTTGCCAATAAAGAGTTCCGGCTGTTTTGTATTTTCTCCTTCTCCAATGTTCTACTCCTGTCTTAATAGCTTCTGCT